>NZ_JAKMRK010000016.1:0-16476 GCF_025772045.1 Campylobacter sp. IFREMER_LSEM_CL1890
TTTCACAAACACATGATAATGGTTTTTTATTACATAATTGCTATGAATATAAAGAAAGTTTTTTAAAACATGCAATTAATAATAATTATTTTTTCCAACAAGAAAATAATAGTTTCTTTTTTCTAAATAAAAAACTTTTGTTTTACTTCATTAATGAAATAAAACAATACAACTTAGAACCATCTTTTATAAGACTTATCGGAAATCAAGAAAAATATTTTGAAAAACATCAATTATTTCTAAAGCTTAATAATTTCAAGTGTTTTCAGGTGTTTAAACAAATGATACTAAAGAATGAAAATTTAATGCCTATTGAATTTGATTTCATAAAAAAACCAACTATTGGTGAAACTGCAGAATGTTATGACTTTTTAAATAATAATTTTAAATACGAATTTAATCTTTTTTATCAAAAAAATAATTTCAAAAAACACATTAATAATATTTTACACTATAAAGAAAATGGCAAAATATGTGGAGTATTGTTGTATTCCAATATTTTAAATAATGCTATCTTGGATTATATTGCAGTAAAACCAAGCCTCAAATACAAAAATGTAGCATTTGCTTTGTTAAACCGTTTCTTCCTAGAAAATACAAAAGCAAAATTTTACAAACTATATGTTGACATTAATAATACAAAAGCTATAAAGTTTTATAAAAAATCTAATTTCACATTCAATAAAACAGAAATCAGATTCTATAGGAATTTCCATGAAATTTGAAAAAATTTACTTAGTAGGTGAAGGTAGAGTAGCTAAAGAGTGCTTAAAAATAGCACATAATTTTTTCAAACAAGAAGTGTTACTTATCACACTAAAAAATAAAAACGAATTGGATGTTTTCTTTGAGAAAATATCTAACTCTCTTATTTTAAGTGTGAATAATTTTTATATTTTTCAAAAAAAATGTGTTGAATCAAATTTCATCATTAACTATCATAATTCACTACTTCCAAAATACAAAGGAAGAAATGCACATATACGGGCTATATGGAACCAAGAAAATATAACAGGAATCACTTGGCATAAGGTTGATTGCACTATAGATACAGGAGATATCATCTTGCAAAAAGAGATAAAAATAAACAACTCATTAACAGCTATAAAACTACTCCAAATGCAGCAAAATTTAGCCATCAAATCTTTTGAGGAATGTTTAAAGAATATAAAAAATTCTTTTCCTCAGCCAAAAATTATTTCTGTGGTTAGGGGGGGGGATATTCACAAAATAAGTCAACTACCTAATAATGGTATTTTAGATATATCTTGGAACATCTTAACTATGGAAAGATTTTTAAGAGCAATGGATAATGGAAATCTTACTCCTAAAGCTAAAGTAAAAATAAACAATATGATATATGATATTTCATTTTATGAAATAAACCATCTTGAAATAATTTTATTTTTAAGCAATAATATAAAAATAACAATTCCAAAGGAATGAAATGCAACAAATTCAAATTTTTTTTAACAAAATAGACAGAAGTGATATAAATGAAACTATGCAAAATTTGCTTAGCGATGACATAATAGATAGTATTGACATTATGGCTTTGGTAGCTGAAATAGAAAAGCACTATAAAAAACCCCTAAAAGCAGAGTTTATTATAGCTGAAAATTTTGAAAGTTTTGAAAATATCAAAAAAATGATAGAGCAAGCAATGCAATGAATTTAAAAACTACTAATCATTCTATTAAAGCTATTAGTATTGTTCTACCTAAAAATCCACTCCACAAAGAAGATGAATTAAAGCTTTGCAATATAAATGAAAGAAAATATCAACTTTTACAAGAAAATTCAGGAATTTTTAATCATTTCGTAAGCGATGAGTCAACATACTCGAGTGATTTAGCAACACAAGCATTAGAGGAGCTTTTCTCAAAAGATATACTCAAAAAAGATGAAATTGATCTACTAGTTTTTACAAGCTTTACACCGGATTATTTAGCACCAGCTTGCACTAGTTTAATCCACAAAAATTTAAATTTAAGTAGCCATACTTTATGCTTAGATGTATTAGGCTTTTGCCCTGGATTTTTACAGAGTTTGCTTCAAGTGTTTTTGGCTTTAAATCAACCAAGTATAAAAAAAGCTGTTTTAATATGCGCCAGTGTAAAAAGTAAAGCGATTGACGCTCAAAAAGATAAAATTACCTTTTTAAATAATAGCGATAGTGCAAGTGCGATTTTAATAGAAAAAAATACCAATTCTAAAGAAAAAAGCTGTTTTTCTCAAAAAGTTTTTTCTACTCAATGTGTAGAAGAAACTTTACCCTATGGTGGACTTAGATTAGATAGTCTGAATATTTTGAAAGTCAACAACAATTTGACTTTTTCTTTTATTATGCAAAACTATCCAACATTTTTTCAAGAATTTTTTGAACATTTCAATCTAGAAAAAACTAATTTCGATGAATTTTTTATCCACTCTTCTGATAATTTTTCAAAACAAAAACTATATGAGAGACTAAATTTAAATTTTATCCAAGATAATATTCTTAAAAACTATGGAAACACTACTATAAATAAATTACCTCTAGAATTAGCTTCATATACTGGGGGGGGGGATAAACAAATTTTCCTTGGAAGCTTTGGAACAGGTATCACCCTTAATGCATGTAGCCTAAAAATAAATTTTGATAAACTTCAAAGTTTTATCAAAGTCGTGTAATTTTAAGCTCAAATCGATCTTTAAAATCTTTAAAAGTAAATATCTTATCTTTGCAAGGATAAGATATGCTATTTTCTCTCATATTAAATGTTTTATTTTTTAGTTTTTCAAGCAATATAGGTAATTCTTTTTTAAATAAAGCCCTATCTGTCATTCTCAAACCGTGCTCTAAGCTCTTTATATATCTACCATCTACATCATTCTCATCTTTAACAATATGCAAAGTTGCATCAAATCCAAGTTGTTTGCAAAATTCATAAAAATTACTCTTATGTTCCACTGGAGCTCCCTCATCTTTTGCGCTATGATAACTGATAAATATTGTATTTTGATTTTTTTCATTTTGCAAACTTAGATGCTTTGAGTTCAAAAGAACCCTTATCATATAATTATCATTACTTAAAAAATACGGAGAGCTTTCATCTCTAGTCCAGTATTTTTTTACAAAACATAATAAAATATAATTATCACCTCTAATAGCAAATTCACCGCACTCACTTTCTCTACCTAACAAATGAGGCAAATGAGGCAATGTCACTCCTGAATTATCTATCACTCCATCTACATACCAAGGAGCTATTTTAGCACACATTAGCGCTAAATAACCTCCGTATGATCCTCCTCCATAAATTTTAGGCAAAGATTTAAATTGAGGATAATTTTTCATTATATCTTTTAAAGCATTGATATGATCAATAGCTGCCATAATTCCATAATTTTGATATTCGTTATTTGGCAATACAAAATCACAAGAAAGATTTATCAAAAAATCTTTTTTCAGTCTTCCTTCATGTTTTATTTGTTTAGATCTTTCATCAAGTTTTCTTATACAATTTTTAAAATTGCTTTTTTCATGGTCATAAATTTCCATATCGCAAATTTTTGCTATTTCACAAAAACTTTCCCAATCTTTTTCATTTGGCATAAAAATCGGATTATATTTCTCATCTATAGAAGGCCTAGCACTAAAGCAATGATAAAAAACATTTACAACAATAATATTAAATTTTTTAGCAAGATATTCTCTATCAAAATCTAAAAAAGATATATTAGCATTTGCCCCAAATCCACCTATGATAAAAACGATAGCTTCCATTTGCTTACTATCATCATAAGTAATCCTATATTCTAATTTACTTTCTCTTTTTATATTTAATTCTACATCATCACAAGAGTCTATAAAATAAGTTTGATTTATGAGCATGTTAAGCCTTATATTTGCATTTTTTAAGTATTATTATAACTAAAAAATAAGGAGCTAGATGTGAATATTAACTTTGAAGATATTCAAAAAATGTTTAATGCAATCAACAGAAGTGATATAAATGAAAATAGTCGTAATTTAGTGGATGATGATATTATTGATAGTATTGATATGATGAAATTAATACTTGAAATCGAAAAATTTATAGGAAAAAATTTAGATGCTAAATATATCACTCCGGATAATTTTGAGGATTTTTCTACGATTAAAAATATGCTTGAGGAAGTTATATAATCTCAAGCACAAATTTATTACCTTTATCTTTAAAAGTAAAAACCTTATCCTTGCAAGGATAACTTATACTATCTTCTCTTAGGGTAAAATTTTTATCCTTAAATTTTTCAAGCATTTTTGGTAATTCCCTACCAAATAAAGCTTTAACTGTTATTCCACCTCCATGTGTGAGTTTTTTTATAAACTTACCATCAATATCTTTTTCATCTATCAAGTGAAAATTAACATCATAACCCAATGTCTTTAAAACTTGCATATATTGAGTTTTAAATTCACAAGAAGTCAATGGGTCAGCAGAACTATGATAACTTGCATAAAGTATATTTTTATTTTTTTGAGCTTGTAAAATCAAATGAGTTTGATTTAATAAAGTTCTTATTTCATAATTCTCATCTTTAAAGCAATATGGCGATTCTTTATTGGCATTCCAATAAGTTTTTAAAAAAATTCCAACCTGAAAATTTTTAGAATTTAAAAGTGCATCAGGGTGATCTAAATCTTTTCCTATAATATAGCCCAAAAGCAATATTGCTTCACCAGAATTATCTATAACTCCATCAACATACCAAGGAGCTATTTTAGATATCAATAAAGATAAATAACCTCCATAAGATGCTCCTCCATAAATTTTTGGTAATCTTCTAAAATCAGGAAAGTTTTTGCACAAATCTTTTAAGGTATTAACACAATCAATAGCAGCCATAATACCATAATTTTGATACTCATTATTAGCTGGTAACATAGTAGAAGTTATAAAAAACTTATAATCATTAGCTAAAACACCTTTTAATTTATAAGTATCAATGGTAGATTCCAATGAAACAAGATATTCTTCCATATTCCATGTATTAAGTCCATGCGTATTAAAATTCATCTTTTCTAGGGATTTTTTTAATTGATTTACATTATATTCATCATACGAAAATTGTGCACTATATCTTTTATCTTTTTCATTTATTCTACAGCTAAAACAATGATATAAAACACTTACAGCCACTACATCAAATTTTTTAGCTATAAATTGCCTGTCAAAATCAATGATTGATAAATCAACATTAGAACCATACGCTCCTATGATAAAAACGATAGCTTTCATTTGCTTACTATCATCATAAGTAATTCTATATTCTAATTTACTTTCTCTTTTTATATTTAACTCTACATCATCACAAGAGTCTATAAAATAAGTTTCATTTTTAAGCATAATTTTCTCTAATCATTAAAATACTTTGTAAAATGCTCTTGATATCGCATTTCTAAATTATCATATATATCTTGAATTTTGTCAATAAATTTTTCATTTCTATATGCTTGCATAGTCATAGAATTAATCTCTTGAAAAGCAAAAAAATCAAATTTTTCTTCATGTGTTAATTCTTCAAGATAAATTACTTTTCCATAATGATCATAAGTATACTGCTTAAGAGTTTCTTCTACTACTTCAAGCACCTTAAACACAAATATCATTATAGGTTCCTTTCTTAATACCTGTGTGCTTTGCTCAAATTCCTTTAAAAACTCATCATTTTTTCTATGGGTTATAGTACAATAATGCTTTTGGGCATCTTTATAAAAAATATCAAATAACGCACAAGGTTTAACCCCTAAAAAATTTCCATCATAATCAACCTGAGGATAATAAGGATAAAGCTTGCATATCAAAGGTCTAAGACTATGAGGATTGCAAAGTCCATTTAAATCGCATTTTGCAAAATAAGCATTGATTTTTTTTCCATTTTTTAAAGTAAAGGTATTGACTTTCCCATTTTCTAAATATGTATTACCGGCTTGCTTTAGTGAAAGATATTCAACTTCAAGCATGGGCAATATCACCGCACTAGATTTATTAAATTTAAAATATTGTGCGTGGATATTATGACAGCATCCGCCATTGCATGTTTTATAGCATTGTGGCGCAAAAATAAATTCTTTATCTTGTAATGAGTTAAAAAAATTTTTCATTTCTTTCCTTTCTTGCATCTTTTAGTTTAATTTTTGCACATCAAGTAATATTTGCTCATTTTCCTCTTTAAAAGTATATATTAAATCATCACACTTATATGAGATTTCTTTTTTACAAGTTTTATCTTTTAAAGGTTCTTGTAAAATTTGCGGTAAGTGTTTTTTAATAAGTAATTTCATAGGTATACCCATACCATGAGTTAAGTCTTTAATAAATTTGCCATCTATTTGTTTTTCATCTATAACTTTTATAAATTCAACATCAAGTCCATGTTCTTTTAAAATATTAACATATTCTTCTTTTTCTTCTAAAGGAACATATTCATCAAATTTAGAATGATAAGCAATATATTTTGGATTTGGATATTTTGCTTGTATATTTAGATGATCTTTATTTAGTGTTTCTCTAATGAGTTTTCTAGCAGGTGAAAAATAATAAGGGGATTGTTTGTTTGTAGTCCATAGTGTTTTATCGGAAGCTGCAAATTTAACATTCTTAAATATATGCGTAATCCCTGCACTACAATATTTAATATAATCAACTTCTTTACCAAAACCTACAAAACGCCATAAGTTGTTATCAAGCGTCACATGAGAAGAATTATCAATCACAACATCAACAAGCCAAGGAGCTATTTTTGCACATAAATTTGCTAAATATCCTCCATGTGAGGATCCGGTTAAAATTACTTTCAAATTATTATTTTTCAAAATCTTTGTTTTTGTATAAAGCAAAGAGTTTAATACATCGATCGTTTGCATAATACCATAATTTTGATATTCATTTTTTGTTGGTTTAAATCCTAAACTCAAATACAATAAATAATTTTCATCTAACTCTTGAGTTTTTTTCAACCTTTCTATAAATTTATTTATCACATCTATAACACAATAAAATTCATCATAAGTTTTTAAAGATTGTACATCAATAGGTAAATTATTAATCCCCAATGCATCTAAACTAACTTTTAGTATCATTTTATCTATATCATCTATATAAAATTCCGCTCCTGTTTGAGGGCGATTTCCTATGCAATGATAATTTACATTTAAAACTGCTACATTATAATTTCTAGCACAATAATCACTTATATATAAATCATCTTTTATATCTCCACCAATACCATTTATAACACAAACAATCGCCTCTATTTCTTTGCTATCATCATAAGTTAATTTAAATTCTAATTTACTTTCTCTTTTTATATTTAATTCCACATCATCACAAGAGTCTATAAAATAAGTTTGATTTATGAGCATGTTAAGCCTTTTAAAATAAAAATTCAATTATACTTACTTTTTTATAAATTTAAAGAGAAATCATGAAAAATCTTTGTATTATCCCTGCGCGCGGTGGTTCTAAGCGTATTCCTAGAAAAAATATTATTGATTTTTTAGGAAAACCATTGATTGCTTATAGCATAGAAAGTGCTTTAAATTCGGGTATTTTTGATGATGTAATTATTTCAAGTGATGATTATGAGATCATAGAAGTGGCTTTAAAGTATGGTGCTAAGGCTCCTTTTGTGCGTAAAAAAGAACTAAGTGATGATTATGCAAGTTCAACCGCTGTAATCCAAGATGCCATCATCACTCTAGAAAAACAGGGTAAAATCTATGAAAATGTGTGTTGCTTATACGCAACTGCTCCACTTATAGATGAGTTTATCTTAAAAGAAGCTTTTGAACAATTTAGTCAAGAAGAATGTAAATTTTTATTTTCAGCTTGTGAATTTGAATACCCTATACAAAGAGGTTTTTACCTTGATGATCAAAATAAAGTTTACATGTTTGATGAGTCAAATTATGATAAACGCTCACAAGATCTTACCAAAGCTTACCATGATGGTGGTGCATTTTACTTTGGCAAAAAAGAAGCGTGGCTAGAAGAAGATTTTATGTTTAAATCTCATTCTAAAGCTTTTTTACTTCCAAGAAATAAAATTTGCGATATTGACACTTTTGAAGACTTAGAATTTGCTAAAATACTATATAGATTTCAACAATAGAAATTATAAATTCTATAGTTTCTTGATTTTTAATTTCTATTTTATATAATATAAGCTTTTTCTTTTTAAATTTAAAGTATAATAAAGTAATTTTAGTTATATAATGAGGAAATATTATGCTACAAAAAAACATCAAAAGCATAAAAACAAAATTAAGTGAAACTTTATCAGCTATTAAAAAATCAAAATACAAGATTATTCAAGGTAATGATAGCTTAGATATAAATTTTTTAAATACTCAAGATAATACTCTAATTTATAAAAATCCTTTAGATAAATTAAATGCTATGTTAAAAATTTATAATGAAAAATATCGTCTATACCCTGTATTATATTTTTATGGGTTTGGAAATGGAATTTTATATAAAGCTCTTTTGCAAAATCCCCATCATAAGATTATTATTGTTTTTGAAAAAGACTTAGAAATTATCCATAGTGCTTTTAGTGTGATGGATTTTAGCAAAGAATTACAAGAAGCTAAATTGGTAATAGCTGATACAAATTTACTAAAAATTCCTGATTATGAATCAATATGTAGACAACAACCAATGTTAAATTTTGCAAGAACGTATTTTTTAGAACTACATTCTGATTATTATGAAAGATATCATGATGATATATTAAAAGTCAATAATAATATGTCAGAATACCTTAAAAAAGCTATGTTTGCATATGGAAATTTACCACTTGATGCACTTCAAGGTATAGAACAATTTACCTATAATCTTCCTAAAATGTTAACCCATCCAAATTATAAAGAGCTCTTACAAAAAAGAAAAAACTTAAGTGATACAGCAATCATTGTTTCAACCGGACCAAGTCTTTCTAAACAGCTTCCATTGTTAAAGCAATACGCTAGTAAAACTACTATTTTTTGTGCAGATAGTGCTTACCCTATCTTAGCTAAACATAATATCAAACCCGACTATGTTTTATCTTTAGAAAGAATAGCTCCAACTAGCGAATTTTTTAATAATGATTTTGGTGATTTTGATAAAGATGTAACATTTGTTATAAAATCATATACCCACCCTAATACAATGAAACATCTTGATAGTAATAATAGAAATTATTTATTAGTTTCCGTAACAGGAGCTATATTTATTAATTTTATGCAATTGCATTCTTATGGTTATATTAGAACTGGATGGAGTGTTGCAAATATGGCATCCAATCTAGCATTTGATCTTGGACATAAAAACATTATTTTAATTGGACAAGACTTAGCTTATAGTAAAAGTGGAATTTCTCATTCGAATGGGCATATTTATCTTGCAGTTGATAGCAAGACTTATAAACAAAATTACGGTAAATACGAATGTGAAGCCTATGGAGGAAAAGGAGTAGTACAAAGTTCTTTTGCTTGGACTTTATTCCGCCAAAATTTTGAAAGTGATATTGTCCGTTTCAATCAATGCGATGTTATTGTTTATAATTGCACTGAAGGTGGTGCTAGAATTGCAGGAACCATAGAAAAACCTTTTGAACAAATGTGTGAAAAATTATTAACAAAAGAATTAAAAAAACCTTTTGTAAAATTACTACCACCAAAACTTGAAAAGCAAAATGAATTAATGCTTAAAGCACATACTAAAATCAAAAAAAGCATTTCACATTGCCAAAATTTAAATAAAACTTTCAAAGAACAACTAATAAATTTAAAACAATCATATCAAAATATCCAAACTCAAGAAGATCTAAATATTATAATAAAATGCATAGATGAAATTAAATCAAGTATTGAAGATAAGAACAACATACAAGAACTATACGAAACTCTAAATCCACTACTCATGCAGTTTGAACTTAATCTTGCTAAAATTTATGTTTTAAATCCCATAAACGAAGATGATGTGTATAATAAATCTCTATTATGGATAAAAGAACATATTGATTGGCTTGAGTTAATTATAGCCCATATTGATGCCCATGAGCAAACCTTGCATAAAAGCATACTTCCACTACAAGAAACCATTATACAAAGAGGATATGGACATAAAATCAAATGAAAGTTCTTTTTAGAAGCGATAGTTCTAGCACCATAGGACACGGACATATCAAAAGAGATCTTTTGTTAGCTAAGCAATATCATGATGTATCTTTTGCATGTTTAGCTCTAGAAGGTTCTTTGATAGATGAAATTCCTTATCCTGTATATGAGCTAACAAGTGCTAGTGTATATGAACTAATCAATCTCATCAAAAAAGAAAAATTTGATCTTTTGATTATTGATCATTATGAAATTACTGCAGATGATGAAAAACTCATCAAGCTAGAAACAGGGGTTAAAATTCTAAGTTTTGATGATGAGATAAAAGAACATTTTTGTGACATTTTACTAAATGTCAATGCTTATGCTAAAGAAAGTGATTATGAGAATTTAGTGCCAAAATATTGTGAATTAAGATGTGGCTTTTCCTATGCTCTAATATGCGATGAATTTTACCAAGAAAGCAAGATAAAAAGAGAAAAAATTTATGATTATTTTATCTGTATAGGAGGAAGTGATCCAAAAAATATTTCCTTTGATATAGCAAACAAACTTAACAAAAACAAAACTATCATCATAGCTACCACAAAAGCAAATTCTCATCTAAACTCACTTCTAAAATTAAGCCAAAAAAACCCTAATATACAAATTCTCATTGACCAATCTAATCTTGCAAGATTGATGAATGAAAGTAAAAAACTCATCATTAGCGCAAGCTCATTGGTAAATGAAGCTTTAATTTTAAAAGCAAATTTTAAAGCCATAGCTTATGCTAAAAATCAAGAAAAACTTGCAACATGGCTTGCTAAAAAAGGCTATGAAGTGGAGAATTTTATATGATAATTTTAAAAGATTTTATCCATTTAACTCAAGAAGAAATTAAGCTTGTTTTAAAATGGCGTAATGATGAAAGCATTGCTAAATTTATGAAAACGCAAAATATTAGCCTAGAAGAACATTTAAACTTTTTATCTAGCTTAAAAACAAACGCAACTAAAAAATATTTTTTAGTATATGATGATGAAAATATCATAGGCGTGATTGATTTTATCAATATTACTAAACTTTCTTGTGAATTTGGGCTTTATGGTATAAAAAAAGGCGTAGGTGAGCTTTTAATGCAAGAAGTTAAAAACTATGCTTTCAATGTTTTAAAAGTTCAAACTTTAAACGCATGTGTTTTCAAAGAAAATACAAAAGCTTTAAATTTGTATTTAAAACATTCGCCTATAGAAATAACAAAACATAAAAAAATACTTTATTTGAAATATATACAAAAACCTATTATTGAAAAACTATCTTCTATTAATTTTAATTGGCATAATGAATTAATCAGCTATAAAATAAACAACAAAAATATTATTTTTAACTTTATTCATAATGAAAATATTATTTTGAAAAATTTTATCAATCTAAACCGCAAAGAAAAAGAAAAAATTAGACTATACAGAAATCACCCTGAAATCAAAAAATATTTATATCAAAAACATTATATCACTAAATACGAACATAAAAACTTTATAAAAAAATTAAAGCAAAATACTCTTAAAGACTATTATTGTGTAATTTACAATAAACAAATTCTTGGAAGTATTAATTTTGAAATCATTTCTGATAATACTATTGAATTTGGTTTTTATGCAAATCCTTTTTCTAAAATTTCAGGGCTAGGTAGAATTTTGGAGCATATCAGTCTTTACTATGCTTTTAAAATAAAAAAATATCAAAATCTAGAATTAGAAATATTTAATCATAATATACAGGTTATCAATTTACATAAAAAATTTAAATTTTACACAATTGATAAATTTAAATTCCAAAACGAAACAATCTTAAAAATGCAACTAAAAAAGTCTGACTGTAATGCCATTTTCTAGCAAATGATTTTTAACATCATTTGGAGTATATTGACTAAAATGAAATATATAAGCACCAGCCAATGCATTCGCACCAAGTTGTATAGCTTTTACCCCATCTTGAGGCTTAGAAAGTCCTCCATTGATAATGAGTGGAATTTTTAATTTACCTTTGAAATACTCTAGTAATTCCCAATCATACCCCAAAGAACTTCCTTCTTTATCAACACTTGTTAAAAGTATCTCCCCTGCTCCTAAAGATTCGTATTGTAATGCAAGTTCTAGCGGATCAATATCTAAAATTTCATTATTAAAAACTTTAAATTTATTTTTGTCTTTTTTTACATCAATCGAGCATACTACACAAGAGCTTCCAAAAGTATTTGCCACCTTTTTAATAAAATCTAGATTTTGCAAAGCCATAGAATTAATACTAATTTTATCAGCACCTATATCTAACACTTTTCTAATATCTTCTAAAGTTCTAATCCCACCTCCAATAGTTAAAGGCATAAAGCATTCATTAGCTATATCTTCTAAGCTTTCAAAATCTATAACACCATTTTTATTGATATCCAAAACTATAAGCTCATCAACATTTCTAGCATTATATATCCTAGCTGTGCTTATTACATGCCCTATAGTTCTAAAAGAAGAAAAATTGATACTTTTTACAAGCTGATGATCTTTTAATAACACGCAAGGTATAATTCTTGTTTTAAGCATACTAGGCCTTTAAATTTGCAAAATTTTCCAAAAGTTTCAAACCTACATTTTGGCTTTTTTCAGGGTGAAATTGCACAGCAAAAATATTATCTTTTTCAAAACTTGCACAAAAAGGTTTTTCATACTCACAAAAAGAAGTTTCCACACTTTCTAAACACTCTACATAATAAGAATGCACAAAATAAAAATCACTTTTTTCTAAAATTCCATCAAATAGCTTGCTTTTTTTATCACTAAATTGTAAATCATCCCAACCACTATGCAATAATTTTTCTTTACTTAAATCAAATTTCAAAACCTTTGCTTTTATAAAATCAAGCCCTTCGCACTCTCCGCCCTCATATCCCTTACTAGCAAAAAGTTGCATACCAAGACAAATCCCCAAAATAGGCTTTTTATCTTTTAAAACACATTCTTTTAAAAGCTCATCTAGTGCAAGTTTTTTTAAATTTTCCATACCTTGTTTAAAAGATCCAACGCCTGGTAAAACTAATTTAGAGGCATTTTTTATATCTTCTTTTTTAGAACTTATAATCACTTCTTGATTAAGTTTTTCAAAAGCTTTCAAAACAGATTTAAAATTTCCAAGATGATAATCAACAATACAAATCATTTCAAAACAAACTCATCTTTTTTTATCAATGATCCATCACTATCTCTTAAGAATTTACCATTTTCATCGCGTTTAAATATCTTTTTATTAGTATAAGAATCGACAATTTTTTCAAATTCTTTTTCACTAAAACCACTAAATTCCAAATACTTCTTAATAGCCTTTTTAGGTGGCTTTCCATCATATTTATTTACAAGTCTCACGCCCTCTTCACGGCTAATATAGCCAAGTCTTATATCCAAGCACGCATTATCCGTAGCTCTTCCAAAACCATATTTGCAGTATTTTAAATAATCATGCACATGATTTGAATAACAATCTAAATTTTCAAAATTCTCATAAGTAGTTTCAACTGGTTTTGTACTAGTTTTAAAGCCATTTTCTTTAGATATTTTTAAATTATACTTATAATCCCATTTAAAATAATATCCCAAAAATAACCCTGTAACTCCTACTCTTTGAAGCTCTTCATCACTTGGATAAGTATAAAAATATAAATCCTTTTCTCTAATACCATCAACACCAATCATATCAGAAATTCTATTACCCAAAAGTCCGCCAAATTCTTCAAGCCACTCTCTACCTAAAGTGTTTTTTTCTTTAGAGCTAGCTGGCCCACCATACTCAATCTGCGGACTTTCCCCCCAAATAATCAAAGGAATACCAAAAGCAACAGCTACTTTTGGAACACATGTAAAAATCCCCAAATGGTTTTGCCATTCATTATCACCCGTTCTTATAAAAGCTTCGCGGGCCAATTTTTTATACACCAAAGGATTTCTTTTGATATGGATTAAATCAACACCAAGATTGTTTAAATTTTTTAAATTTTTTTTACCTATTTTAGTAGGAATACTTGGTTCAAAACAAACACACAAAGGATTAAGTCCAAGTTCAAGACATTTTAAAACTTGAAAGGTAGAATCCTTACCACCACTTACTCCTATCACACAATCATACACAGGATGTTTTTTATATTTTTTCACGAGTTCTAGAAATTCTTTTTCACGCTCTTGCCAATTTATCTCATGATTTTTAGCTTCTTGCGAGCAACACGCATCACAAATTCCCTCATCATTAAAATGCAAATCAGGTTTAGTATCTGGCATAACGCATTTTTTACAAAATTTCATATTAACTCCAAAAAATCTTTATAGTCATCATAAATCGACTATGATTATATTTTCTAAAGATAAATAAATTTTATTTTGTTACAATATTTTTTATTTAAAGGTTTATAAATTATGGATTTAACTTTACTTCCTTATATGATTATAGGAATTTTTTCAGGTATGGCTTCAGGGGTTTTTGGCATAGGTGGTGGTATGATTATCGTTCCTTTCATGCTTACTTTAGGACTTAGCTCTCATCATGCTGTTGCAATTTCTGTTGTACAAATGATTTTTGCTTCTATTTTTGGCTCCTATTTAAACTATAAAAAGAAAAATTTAATCTTAAAAGATGGACTTATCATAGGCTTTGGAGGCTTTTTAGGTGCGATGTTTAGCGGGCTTTTACTCTCATATTTTTCAGATATAACCTTAACAAGTATTTTTCTATGCGTGAGTATTGTATTCTTTTTAAAATTTGCTTTTAATCAAAAAAGCACCATTGGAAACATTAACCACTCTAATATCTTAAAAAATTCTATTTTGCTAATTTGTGGCGTATTTACAGGAATTTTTGCTATATCTTTAGGAATTGGTGGTGGGCTTTTAATTACCCCTATTTTAGCTTATTTTTTAGGCTATGATACTAAAAAAGTAGTGCCACTTAGTTTATTTTTTGTAATATTTGCTTCAATTTCAGGAATTAGTTCTTTTGTGTATAATGATATCATTGATAAAGAAGTGTTACAAAATGGAAGCTTAGTAGGATTTAGCTCTATGCTAGGAGTTTATCTTGGTATAAAAATCATAGAAAAAATCAATCTTAAATCCCACCGCATAGCACTTTTAGGTATTTACACCCTTTCTATAACTATGACCATTATAAGCTTGATTAAAAAGCTAAATTTATTTTAATCTATCGGCAAATTTTTGTCTATTGGAAGTATAAACAAAGCTTAAAACCTCTGCCACTGCTTTAAAAAGCTCTGGTGGAATAAGATCATTTACCTCGCAAGCTTTATAAAGTTCTCTAGCTAAAGGAGGATTTTCATAAATCATAACATTGTATTCATATGCCATATCTTTAATACGCAAAGCTAAAAAATCCACCCCCTTAGCTAAAACTTTTGGTGCAGCTTCTTTGGAACTATCATAACGCAAAGCAACCGCATAGTGGGTAGGGTTAGTAATCACAACATCAGCACTAGCAACATCTTGCACCATTCTACGCCTTGCTGCTTCCATTTGCAAACGACGAATTCTTCCTTTTACCAAAGGATCTCCCTCGCTTTGTTTAAATTCATCTTTAACCTCTTGCTTACTCATGCGTAAGTTTTTAAAGTATTGATACCTTACCAAAAGTACATCTAAAAGCCCTATAATCAAAAAAGCTATAATAACAATAGCTGCAAGTATAATAGCTTTATCCCTAAGCCATAAAAGTTGTGGATAAATCGTATAAAGTTCTACTCTAGGAAGTTCTTTCATAAATTGCAATAAAAAAACAAAAGCTATACCAAATACAACACCGACTTTAAGTATAATTTTCAAAGCTTCAATAATCTTTTTTAAAGAAAAAAGATTTTTAAGCCCGTTAATAGGATTAATTTTATTAAAATTTGGAGTAATGGGCTTAGTAGTAAAAATAAAACCAAACTGCATTAGATTTCCAAGCACACCCGCTACCATAATTACTAAAGTAATAGGCAATACCATAATAAACATCTCTATCATAGTTTTTATAATGATTTTTTGTAAAATCTTTAAATCAATTTCAATACCTATAAAACTTTGATAAAAACGATATAAACCGCTAATTCTCTCACCTATAAAAGGCATCATAAACAACACCACAACCACAGCTATAATAAGTACAGCCACAGCAGATGCATCTTGACTTTTTGGGACATTTCCTTCTTGTCGCGCATCTTCTATTTTCTTGGATGTGGGTTCTTCTGTTTTCTCTTGATCATCAGCAGCCATAAAAAACCTTTAAAAAATTTAAAGCAAGATTATAGCATTTTATCAAGTATCTGCTAA
>NZ_JAKMRK010000017.1:0-16355 GCF_025772045.1 Campylobacter sp. IFREMER_LSEM_CL1890
GAGATTGCAAGCTGTTTTAGCTTGCAATTGAAATTAAACATTAAATCTAAAATGCATTACATCGCCATCTTGTACGATATAATCTTTCCCTTCAAGGCGTAGTTTTCCTGCTTCTTTAGCACCACTTTCGCCTTTGCAAGCGATATAATCCTCATAAGAAATTACTTCAGCTTTGATAAAACCTTTTTCAAAGTCATTATGGATCACGCTTGCTGCTTTTGGTGCTTTCCAACCTCTTTGTATAGTCCATGATCTAACTTCTACTTGACCTGCTGTAAAATAGCTAATCAAGTTTAGCTTTGAAAATGCTGTGCGTATAACTACTTCAAGCCCGCTACTTTCTATACCTAAAGATTTTAAAAATTCATAATTTTCTTCATCGCTTAAAGCTATCATTTCTTCTTCTATTTTAGAGCAAAGTTTGATTACTTCATGGCCTGATTTTGCTGCAAATTCTTTAAGATCTTTTACAAATTCATTATCTTCTAAAAGCGAATTCTCATCTACATTTGCTCCATATATCACTTCTTTAGCTGAAAGCAATCTTAGTTCTTTTATAAGAGCATGATAGATTTCATTTTTATTAGCAAAAGAACTTGCGCTATTATTTTGATTTAAATGCTCTAAAAGTTCATTAGCTAAAGCTAAACTTTCTTTTGCACCTTTTTCATTGGCCTTTGCACCTTTAGTGAGTTTTTCTATTTTTTTGCTAAGTTGTTCTATATCTGCTAGTATAAGTTCTGTTTCTATGATTTGTACATCACGCACAGGATCAACACTGCCCGCAACATGGGTGATATTTTCATCATCAAAACAACGCACAATATGTAAAATCATCTCTGTTTCGCGTATGTTAGATAAAAATTTATTACCCAAGCCCTCGCCTTTGCTAGCTCCTGCTACTAAGCCTGCTATATCAACAAATTCTATATTTGAGCGTATAATTTTTTGTGGATTAACAATTTTTGCTAGTTCTTTTAAGCGATGATCAGGCACAGGTACCACTGCTTTGTTTGGTTCTATGGTGCAAAATGGATAGTTTGCACTTTCAGCATTTTGTGCTCTTGTTAGAGCGTTAAAAGTGGTAGATTTTCCAACATTTGGAAGTCCTACTATACCAACTGATAAACTCATTTTTGTTTCCTTGAAAGATAAAGTAAATATGAAAGGCACATTCTAACACCTGCTCCGGTTGCACCAAAACAGTGATAACCCCAAGCTTTTTCTAAATAAGCTGGTCCTGCAATGTCTAAATGTAGCCATTTGTCTTTGTATTCTTCTCTAATGAAAGAATTTAAAAATAATCCCGCAGTAATGGCCCCGCCATAACGACTTGAAGAGGTATTACTAACATCTGCTATGTTTGATTTTATAAGCTCTTTTAAGTGCGGATTAAAATGTAAAATAGTAGCTAAATCTCCACTTTTTTTACTTATTTTATAAAATTCATTTTGCAAATCTTCATTATTTCCCATAATGGCACTTGTGTATTCTCCAAGTCCTACTACGCAAGCTCCAGTTAAAGTAGCAAGATCTATTAATAAATCAGGTTTTAGATCTTGAGCAAGCGAAAGACAATCTGCTAAAACTAATCTTCCTTCTGCGTCGGTATTTCTAACCTCTATACTCACACCTTCTCTTGAAATAAGCACATCATCAGGCTTGTAAGCATTTCCGCCTATCATGTTTTCAGTTGCGCCGATGATAGAATGAACTTCTATATCAAGGTTTAACTCGCTTGCACCTTTAATAATAGCCATTGCAGCCGCACCGCCGCTTTTATCTGATTTCATCGTTAGCATGTAATCAGCAGGTTTTAAACTAAGTCCACCACTATCATAAGTTAGCCCTTTACCTACAAACACTACTTTCATTTTTGGATTTTGTGGTTTATAAGAAAGATGAATGAGTTTTGGAGGATGAATTGAAGCACGATTTACTGCTAAAAATGCTTGCATTTTTTCTTGCTCTAAGAAATCGCTTTCATAAATTTTACATGAAATATTAGAATTATTTTGGCTCAGTTCAAGCGCATCTTCGGCCATTTTGGCAGGAGTGTAAATTTGTGGGATTTCATTAACGATATTTTTTGCAAAATCACAAGCATTTGAAAAAATTTGACCATAGTTTATACCTATGCAAGCTTCTTCTAGGTTATATGTTTTATCATTAATTTCATCTTTTGCAATGAAGATATTTTCTAATTTGCTTGGTGTTTTTTCTTTTTTGTATTTGTTAAATTCATAAGCACCAAAAGTAAATCCTTGAATCATAGCATTAAAGCTATTTACTACACATTTTCCTATAACACTTTTTGTTTTTACGCTTTGAATTTCAAGTTTTTTTAAAGCTTTGTATGCATTTGCAAAAGCAAGCCTTATATCTTCATATTCTAAGCTTTTAAGTTCACTATAAAGAATTTTATTTTGCATATCTATGCAAATTCCTTCACCTTTATAGCTTGAAAGCTTGAAAAGTTCTTGACTTTGAGTGTATTTTTCTATTTTTTTATCTTGTATTAAAATGATTTCAAAATCAGCATTTATAGAGCCGATATTTTCTTCTATAAAATTAAAAGTCATTTGCGAGTCCTTCTTGTAAGTATTGATTTTTCTATTTGTTTCATTCCTAAAAATAAAGCTAATAAAAAGCCAGCAATAATTGGCACTGCAAAATACCAATGATTTCCAGCCCATTCTACTGCAAGCCAAATTTCTTTTCCAAAAAACCATGCAAGTAAAATAGTTATAGCAGCCCAAGCCCACGCACTAATAAGATTAATAAACGCAAATTTTTTAGCACTATAGCGAGTTAATCCTATACTCATAGGTATAATAGTTCTAAAACCATACATATATCTTTGTATGAAGATAATAGGCCAGCCAAAACGCTGTAAAAGTAAATGTGCTATGGCAAATTTACGCCTTTGGGTGCGAAGTTTTTTCTGAATGTATTTTTTGTTATATCTTCCTATATAAAAATATATTTGATCGCCTACAAAGCCACCTAAGCCTGCTATAAAAATAATAAGTCCTAAATTTACATGGCCTTCATGTGCAAAAATACCTGCTAAAATAAGTGCAAGTTCTCCTTCAAGTATGCACCATAAAAACACAATAATATAAGCCCAATTTTTATAATCATACAAAAGTTGTTTTAAAAATTCTTCCATTTTATACCTCTAAAACACTATAAACAGAAGTTAATTTAGCTAATTCTTTAGCACCATCTAGATCTTTTAACTCTAGTAAAAAACAAGCTTCAACACATTTTGCATCGAGTTTTTCTATAAGTTTCACAGCAGCGATAGCTGTGCCACCTGTAGCGATAAGATCATCTATAAGTAAAACATTTGCTTTTTGATTATTAAAAGCATCGATATGAATTTCTATAGTATCACTGCCATATTCTAAACTATAAGATTCTTGTAAGCATTTTGAAGGTAGCTTTCCAGGTTTTCTTATAGGTACAAAAGGAAGTCTTAATCTAGCGCTCAAGGCAGCTCCAAAAATAAAACCTCTACTTTCTATACCAACGATATAATCAAGCTTTGCGTTTTGATATTTTTCAACTAAATGATCCATTAAAAACGCAAATGCTTCTTTGTTGTTTAATAAAGTAGTAATATCTCTAAAAACAATCCCTTCTTTTGGAAAATCCTTAATAGCTCTAATGCTATCTAGTAAATATTTTTTATCTTGCTCTTTTATCATAATAATGCCTCTATTTTTGCTTCTAATTCTTTGATTCTTTGTCTTAGTTTTTCATTTTCAATACGATATTGTGAATTTCTTGTTCTAAGAGAGGTTAAGTCTGCTTTACTTTTGTTTAATTCTTCAGTTAAAATATCAATATTACCCAAACTTCTTTGAAGTTGTACTTGTAGTTTTCTAATAACAATTTCAGTATCATCAAGGTTGTTTTTTATAAATTCTTTTGCCACTTTTTCTTTATGAAGCAGGGTTTTATAATAAAGTAGCATAATAGTCATATAAATACTAATACAAATTAATACAGTTAATACAAGCCAACTTAAGATCATAATCTTTCCTCTATTTTGCTAATTCTTGTGCAATGTCTTCCGCCGCTAAAAGAAGTGTTGATAAAATTTGAGATAATTTCAAAAGCCATATCAACCCCTATTAATCTAGCTCCTAGCGCTAAAACATTTGCATCATTATGTTCTCTTGAAAGTTTAGCACTTAAAGATTCGTTACACAAAGCACAGCGTATATTTTTATGACGATTTGCTGCTATACTCATACCAATTCCTGATCCGCATACTAAAATTCCAAAACTTTTTTCATTTATTTTAGAGCTTAATAAATGTGCATAATCAGGATAATCACAACGATCCTCACTAAAAGGACCTAAGTCTTCAAAAGTAATATTTTTTTCTTGTAAAAATTTAGTAATTTCTTGCTTTAAAATAAAACCAGCATGATCGCTTGCAATATAAATTTTTTCTCTTAACATTTAACATTCACTTTATCATTTTTGAAATTTTAAAGTATTAATTTTATCATATTTAATTAAAATTTTTCTTTCTTATATATAATTATTTTTTTATGTTTTCAAATATTTATTTGATATAATAACAATAATTATTTAAGGTAAAAAATGAAGCTTATACTAATTGGTTCTTCAACAGGTGGCCCAAGCCAACTAAAGTTT
Source organism: Campylobacter sp. IFREMER_LSEM_CL1890 (assembly GCF_025772045.1). NCBI lineage: Bacteria > Pseudomonadati > Campylobacterota > Epsilonproteobacteria > Campylobacterales > Campylobacteraceae > Campylobacter > Campylobacter sp. IFREMER_LSEM_CL1890. The sequence goes on from NZ_JAKMRK010000017.1 coordinate 4,675, forward strand.
TTACTAAATGATGTAGAATTGAAAGATTGTGCAGTAGTGATTGCTCAGCATATGAATCCTGCGTTTATTCCTTCTTTTGTAAATCAATTTAACAAAGAAGCATTAAGCGAGGTGATTATACCAAGTGATAAGGAAGTTTTGAAAAATAAAATTTATATTTGTCAAAGAAATATGATTTTAAGTGGCAACAATACCTTAACATTAAATACTACAGATGAAACTAGTAGTTTTAATCCAGGGATTGATGTGCTATTTAATTCTGCTGTTAATCTTTGCAAATATCATAAAATTTTAGCTTTGATTATGACAGGAATGGGCGATGATGGTGCTAAGTCTTTGTTTGAACTTTATAAAGCAGGAGTAAGGTGTTTGTGCGAAAATGAGGCAGATTCTATAGTATATGGTATGCCAAAAAAAGCTAGAGATACTAATCCAAATTTAAAACCTATGAGTTTAATAGAACTCAAAAAAGAAATAACAAATTTCATCAAATCGTAGGACAAAAAAAGATGATAAAGATTACAGAAAATGAAATGAATGATTTTGTAAAAATCGTAGAGCAAATAAGTGGAAATAACTTAAATGCGAAAAAGGATATATTATCTATTAAACTTCCTAAATTTTTACAAGAATTAGGCTTGAGCAGTCTTAGTGAATTAAATGAAAAAGTGCAGTTTCAAAGAAATTTAAAACAAGAAACTATGGATTTTATTACAGTTTGTGAGACTTATTTTTTTAGAGAATTAGAGCAATTAAAAGATGTGATTTTTTATATAAAATCTCTTGATCGCCCTGTAAATGTGCTTTGTGCTCCATGTTCAAGCGGCGAAGAAGTGTATTCTTTAGCTATTTTAGCAAGTGAGAATTTTGTTAAAGGTATGAATATAGTTGGTATAGATATTAATAAAAAAATGATAGATAAATGTAATGAAATGATTTATTCAGAGCGTTCAGTATCTAGATTAAACACTATGCAAAAAACGCGTTATTTTGATGTAAAAGATAGAATGTATCATCTTAAAAAAGAAACCCTAGCTTGCAGATGCCGTTTTGATCTTTGTAATGTCTTTGATGATTCTTTATTTAAATTTGGAAAATTTGATGTGATTTTTTCAAGAAATATGATGATATATTTTGATCAAGATTTTAAAATAAGACTTATGGAGCGTTTTTATAGGATATTGAATAAAGAAGGTAGAATTTACCCAGGAAAGTCAGATCTTGTGCCTGAAACAGCTTATTTTGAAAAAAACTTTTCAGCAGGTGGAGTTTATTATTCTAAGGTGGATTAATTATATTTTTTATTAAACCACCACCAATAAATTGCTGCAAAGATAAAACATACTCCTAAGCCAAAAGTAAAATGACTTAGTTTTATTCCATAAAATTCAAATAAATATCCTGTTGAAAAAGCAATAATTGCACTAAAGGTTAAATATACCATATCATTGTAGGCAATCACTCTGCCATAGTATCTTTTGTCGCAATCATTTTGCAAAAGTGTATAGGTATAGCTCCATAAAGATGAAGTGCAAAAACCAGCCATTACCAAGCCTACAAAAGCAAGATAAAAGTTAAATTGCAAGCAAGCCCAAAGCATTATACCTACACCTTGCGCTAAGTATAAATATACCAAAGTGTTTTTATTAATATAAGGACTAAGCACATAAGGGCCTATAAGTAAAGATATGGCTCTTATGGCATTAGAAAGCCCTATGGCTAGAGGTATGGAAATAACTTTTGCGTATTCATATTCTGCTAAAAGAGTGATTAAAACATCATAAGCAGTTATCCCTACAACCCCATGAAGTAAAATCAAATGAATGATTTTTTTATTATTAAATACATAAACTAAGCCTTCTTTGATTAATATAAAAAGATTATTTTGTGTGGTATTTTTTTCATTAGGTAAAATCAAAGTTTTAAGTATAAGCATAGCACAAAATAGCATTAAAGTATCAGCTATAAAGGCTGGCTTTACTCCAAAAAGATCTATAAAAAGCCCTGCTGCACCCATACCCAAAGCATATGATACAGCCCATATGATACTATGAAGCTCATTGCCTAGTTTTAATTCTTGTGGGGTTAAAATTTTAGGTAAAACTGACATTTCTGTTTGAAAATACATACTTGCAACCGCCATACGAACAAAGGTTAAAAAGTATAACAACCAAAGCATGGCTAAAGAATTTACAAAAATTAACATAAAAATAGAAATCATTTCAATACTAATCATTGTAAGTAATAAATTCTTAGGTTTAAATCTATCTACTATAACCCCATTTATAGGTGCAAGTATAATAGAAGGTAAAAAAACAAAAATAGCTGAAAAACCTATGATATTAGCAGGTGCACCGAGTTCTTTGGTTAAAAGGGTAAAAACACCTACTTGAGAAAACCACGCACCAAAATAACTTATAAATTGTACTATTGCTAAAAGGCGAAAAGTTTTATTATTTTTAAGTAAAGACCTATAAGTCATGAGTATCCTATGAATATATGAAATTAAAGGGCTTGATTATATCGTCTTTAAGATTATTTTACATTTAAATGTTATAATAATCCTTTTTACAAAAAAGGTTTAAGAATGAGTAGATTAAGTAAAAAAGAAGCGTTAAATTTGCTCCAAAATGCACCTTTATATGAACTAGGTGCAATGGCTTATGAGAGAAAATTAGAGCTTCATCCTGAAAAAATAACTACTTTTGTGGTAGATAGAAATATAAATTATACAAATATTTGCTGTATTGATTGTGATTTTTGTGCTTTTTGTAGAAAAGAAAAAGATGATGATTCTTATATTTTAAAATATGAAGAAATAGGGCAAAAAATAGAAGAATTACAAGCCATAGGTGGAACGCAAATTTTATTTCAAGGCGGGGTACATCCAAAACTTAAAATAGAATGGTATGAAGATTTGCTTTCTTATATAAAAACTAATTATCCAACTATTACCGTGCATGGTTTTTCAGCAGTAGAGATAGCTTATATAGCAAGAGTTTCTAAAATTTCTATAGAAGAGGTTTTAAAAAGATTACAAGTCAAAGGACTTTTTTCTATACCTGGAGCGGGTGCTGAAGTATTAAGCGATAGGGTGAGAGATATTATAGCGCCACACAAATGTGACACAGCTACTTGGCTTAGGGTGCATGAGAGTGCGCATAATATAGGTATGAAAAGTACTGCTACAATGATGTTTGGTACAGTTGAAAATGATGAGGAAATCATCGAACATTTTGATCATTTAAGAAATCTACAAGATAAAACAAATGGCTTTAGAGCTTTTATTTTATGGTCGTTTCAAAGTGAAAATACCCCTTTGATTAAAAAACACCCTGAAATCATCAAGCAAAGCTCTAATAGGTATTTAAGATTACTAGCTTTGGCAAGATTATATTTAGATAATTTTAAAAATTTACAAAGTTCATGGGTAACACAAGGCTCTTTAATAGGCCAACTTGCTTTAAAATTTGGTGCAAATGATTTAGGTTCAACTATGATGGAAGAAAATGTTGTAGCCGCAGCTGGTGCAAAATATAGAATGAATCAAGAACAAATGATAGAACTTATTAAAGATATAGGGGAATTACCTGCCAAACGCGATACAGCTTATAATATTTTAGAAAGGTTTTAATGTTAAATTTAGACTTTAATGAAACTAAAATAGACATAATATATGAGTATGAAAATGAGCTTCCTGTAGTATTTTTTAAGCTCATTTTTAAAAATAGTGGAAAAATAGCAGAAAAACACAATAGAGGTTGTGCAAGTATGCTTGCTAGGCTTTTAAATGAAGGAAGTAATGATGAGTTCTTTAAAAGCTTAGAATACCGTGCTATAGAGCTTTATGCTAAGGCTAGTTTTGAACATTTTCAAATTAGTATTAAATGCTTGAAAGAACATTTTGATTTTGCTTTAGAAAAATTACAAGAATTGTTTTTAAATGTGCGTTTTGAAGAAAAAATCTTACAAAGATTAAAAACTTTAGCTTTAGGTGAGCTTGCAAGTTTAAATACTGATTATGATTATCAAGCAAAAAGACTTTTGAATAAGAATGTTTTCAAAGATGAAATTTTTGCTAGTGGTCTTGATGGGACTAAAGAAAGCATAGAAAAGATTAGTTTAAAAGAATTACAAGATTTTATGAGTGAAAATTTAGTACTTGATAATGCTTTATTTGTTTTTGGTGGAGATATTAAAGAAGATGAAGTAAAGATTAAAGTAGAAAAAATTTGCCAAATTCTAAAAAGAAACGCCCCAAATCAAAACAAAAGCTACAAGCTCGTTGATGAGAGTATAGAAGTAAGTGAGCAAAAAAGCACTGAGCAAGCTTATATATACTTTTGCTCTCCATTTAATATACAAATTAATGATGAGAAAATGTATTTAGCTAAACTTGCTTTGTTTATTTTAGGTCAAGGTGGTTTTGGTTCGCGTTTGATGGAAGAAGTGCGTGTAAAAAGAGGCTTGGCGTATTCAGCATATGCTATGCTTGATGTAAATTTAAATTATAGTAGAGTTTTTGGGTATTTGCAAACTAAAAATGAAAGTTCTAATGAGGCTAAAGCTTTAGTTAAGGAAGTTTTTGAAAACTTTGTCCAAAATGGAGTCAATGAAAAAGAATTTCAACTAGCTAAACAATTTTTAGTAGGCTCTATGCCTTTAAGGTATGAAAACTTGGCTAAAAGACTAGATATAATGCTAAATGAATATTTGCATGGTTTAAAACTTGGAAATTTAAAAGAAGAAATGCAAAAGATTAAAAACACTAATTTAGATGAGTTAAATGACTTTATCAAAGCACATAGTGAAATTACCAAAGTGAGTTTTGCAAGCATAGAAAATGAAAGTTGAAGAAAAGGACTTAAAACTACTTCATGCTTTAGGGGTTAAAAATTGTATCGATTTGGCTTTGATTTTACCTAAAAAATTTGATGATTTTAGAATTTCAAAGTTTCCAAAAGATACATTTTGCACTCAAAATGTAAAAATTATTAGCACACAAAATCATCACTCCCAACTTTTTATACTTTGTGAATGTTTAGAATGGGGTATAAAAGCAAATATAGTAATTTTTCATCCTAATAAGTGGCATTTTAAAATTTTTAAACATAATGCTTTAATTTGTATCCATGCAAAGATAAATTTTTTTAATGGAATTTGGCAGTTTATAAACCCAAAAATAGTAAAAAATATAGGTCAAATAGTCCCTAAATACCAAATTAGTTCTATTAAAGATGAAAGCATAAAAAAACTTATTTTAAAATATGTCAATGAAGCTAATTTAAAAGCGCTAAATTTAGAACAAAAATATATCAATTTACTTTTGAATTTACACAATTATGATGATTTAATTCTTTATGAAAATTTTAATGCCATAGTTAAAGACTTAAAATATATAGAAATTTTTAATCATTTAAGGCGTTTAAAGGGTAAAAAAATATCACAAAATGCTTATGAAATAGAACTTTTTGATATAAGCTCTTGGCTTAAGGGTTTAGAATTTAGCCCTACAAATGATCAGTTTTTAGCAATAGAAGATATTAAAAAAGATTTGCAAAATAAAGTCGCTAAAAGGCGTGTGGTGATGGGTGATGTGGGTTGTGGTAAGACTTTGGTCATACTTGCTGCAAGTTTGCTAGTATATCCTAAAAAGGCTATTTTAATGGCTCCAACTAGTATATTAGCAGAGCAAATTTATCATGAAGCAAAAAGACTTTTGCCTGATTTTGTTAATGTATTGCTTTTAAAGGGTGGTAAAAAAGATAAAGATTTAGCAAAATTAAAAGAACAAGCCCATTTTATCATAGGTACACATGCGCTCATTCATCAAGAAGAATTTGAAGCAGTTTTAGTGATGATAGATGAGCAACATCGCTTTGGCTCTAATCAAAGACAAAAAATAAGTGAGCTTAGTAAAAACTCTCAATATGCTCCACATATCGTGCAATTTTCTGCTACACCTATACCAAGAACACTTTCTATGATACAAAGTGAGCTTGTAAATTTTAGTTTTATTAAACAAATGCCTTTTAAAAAAGACATTAAAACTTTTTGCATACAAGATAAAGATTTTAAATATTTGCTTAAAAAAATCGACGATGAACTAGCTAAAAATCATCAAGTAATCATCATTTATCCTTTGGTAAATGAAAGTGAAAATATAGATTATTTATCGCTAGAACAAGCACAAGGGTATTGGATAAACAAATACAAAAATGTTTATGTGACTCATGGAAAAGATAAAAATAAAGATCAAATTTTGCAAGAATTTAGAGAAAAAGGCACGATTTTACTTTCTACGACCGTGGTTGAAGTGGGAATTTCTTTACCAAGACTAAGCGTGATTGTAGTTGTTGGGGCTGAAAGACTTGGGCTTGCTACCTTACATCAGCTTCGAGGTAGGGTAGGTAGAGTAGGACTTGAGAGTTTTTGTTATTTATATACTAAGCAAAAAGAAATTCCAAGTCGTTTGCTTGAATTTGCTAAAACTTTAGATGGGTTTAAAATAGCTGAGCTTGATTTAAAAAACAGGTTAAGTGGGGATTTGCTAGATGGTAGAGTGCAACATGGAAATCACTTTAAATTTTTTGATTTTGCAGATGATGAAGAACTGGTTTTAAAAGCAAAAGAAAGTATTAAAAATATGGAAGAAAAAAATGGATAAACATTTTGAAATTTTGATTTCAAAGGGCGAAAAGAAGTATTTTAAGAAAGGAAATATTTTATTTTTTCAAGGTGAAAAAGCAAATAAAATTTACATTTTACTAAGTGGAAAAGTGCGTATATATAAGGTAAATGCAAAAGGTTTTGAGCTAACACTACACACTCTAACTCCGGTAAATTTTATAGCTGAAATGCCCGTGTTTGAGGGTATTGATTACCCAGCCAATGCAATTTGTGAGCAAGATTGTGAAATTTGTGTTTTTGATTTTAATGAATTTAAAAAATTATGCTTAGAAAACGGAGAATTTAGTTTTTTACTTTTGACTTCTTTAATCGGTAAAATTCGAATTTTAGAAAATTTTATCAGACAAAAATCTTTGGATTTAAAGTCAAGATTAGTCAGCTTTTTACTAGAAAATGAAGAAAAACTACAAAATTTAAAACAAAAAGAAATCGCTGTGATTTTAAATTTACCCCCAGAATCTTTGTCGCGTTTTTTAAAAGAATTAAAACAAAATGAGCTTATTTGCACAAATAAAGGTAAAATAGTAATTTTAAATAAAGAAAAAATGCAAAATTTAATTAAGTCTTTTTAAGTCTTATTTGTTACAATATTATATTTTAAAGTATGGATGGTTTCATGGATTTTGATTTTTTAGTCAAGTTTAGCCCTATGTTTATACAAGCTTCTTGGCTTACATTAAAACTTGCTATTTATGGGGTGTTTTTTTCATTTTTAGTAGGTTTATTTTGTGTGGGAGTGAGTTATTTTAAATTTTCCTTTTTAAACACAATTTGTAAAATTTATATAGAATTTTCAAGAAACACACCTTTGCTAATCCAACTTTTCTTTTTATATTATGCTTTACCTGAATTTGGAATTCAACTTAGCTCTTTTGCTTGTGCTGTGATAGGACTTAGTTTTTTAGGTGGTTCTTATATGGCTGAAAGTTTAAGAGCGGGTATGGAAGCGGTTAAAAAACAACAATATGAATCAGGACTTTCTTTGGGTTTGAGTAAATGGCAAAATTTCCGTTATATTATTATGCCTCAAGCTTTGGGTATAGCTATGCCAAGCATTAGTGCAAATATCATTTTTTTACTTAAAGAAACTTCTGTAGTAAGCATTATTGCTTTAGCAGATTTAGTATATGTGGCTAAAGATCTTATAGGGCTTTATTATAAAAGTAACGAAGCATTATTTGCTTTGGTGCTTTGTTATTTGATCTTGATTTTACCTTTATCTTTAGTGTTAAACCGTATAGAAAAAAGGTTAAATTATGTTTGAAATTTTAAATCAAGATACCTTTTTTAGACTAGCACAAGGTTTAAAGGTTACTTTAGAGCTTTCATTGATTAGCGTTTTGATTTCACTCATAGGAGGAGTATTTTTTGGAATTTTAATGCATTCTAAAAACAAATTCCTTTATGTTTTTTGTCGTTTTATGCTTGAGTTTGTGCGTATTATGCCTTTGATTGTTTGGCTTTTTATAGTGCATTTTGGCTTGGCGAAATGGTTTGGATGGCATTTGAGTGCTTTGGGTTCAAGTATTATTGTTTTTAGTATTTGGGGTGTATTTGAGATGATGGATTTGGTTAGATCATCTTTAGCAAGTATTCCAAAACATCAGTATGAGTCAGGACTTTCACTAGGTTTTAGTAAATTTGAAGTTTATCTTTTTATCATTATACCTTTATCTTTGAGAAGATTATTACCAATGAGTATTAATCTTTTCACAAGAATCATCAAAAGCACTTCAGTGATTTATCTAATCGGCGGTATAGAGCTTATTAAAGTAGGTCAACAAGTGATTGAGCTTAATTTATTTCAAAATTCTTATGCGGCTTTTGTGATTTATGGTTTGATTTTACTGATTTATTTTATACTTTGTTATCCTTTGTCAGTATATTCAAAGTTTTTAGAGAAAAAATGGAGCTAATATGAGCATTTTAAAAATACAAAATTTACAAAAATATTATGATGATCATCATGTTTTAAAAGATATTAATTTAGAAGTAAATCAAAAAGAAGTAGTGGTTATACTAGGTCCAAGTGGTTGTGGGAAATCTACACTTTTAAGATGTATTAATGGCCTAGAAGAAATGGCTGATGGAGCTATTTTAGTAGATGATGAGAAAATTGATAAAAATTATAAAAAATGGACTCAAATTCGTCAAAAAATAGGTATGGTGTTTCAATCTTATGAGCTTTTTGATCATTTAAATGTTGAGCAAAATATACTTTTAGGACCTTTAAAGGTGCAAAAAAGAAAAAAAGAAGAGGTTTTAGAAGAAGCAAAATACTGGCTTGATAGAGTAGGACTTTTGCATAAAATAAAAGCTTATCCTAAAGAATTAAGCGGTGGACAAAAGCAACGCATAGCCATAGTTAGAAGTCTTTGTATGAACCCTGAAATCATGCTTTTTGATGAAGTTACAGCAGCGCTTGATCCTGAAATCGTGCGTGAAGTTTTAGATGTGATTTTAAATTTGGCAAAAGATGGTATGACTATGCTTATAGTTACACATGAAATGGGTTTTGCAAGAGCAGTTGCTGATAAAATAGTTTTTATGGATGATGGTAAAATAGTAGAAATTTCAAATCCTGATGAATTTTTTGAAAATCCAAAGACAGATCGTGCGAAAAAATTTCTCAATTTGTTTGATTTTCATCGTTAATTTTATTTTTTTAAAATATTTATTTAAAAAAATAATATAAGGTTTAAAAATTTAAATTTTTAATCGTAAGGATAAAACATGAAAAAATTTTTTCTTTTATCATTTTTGATGGCACTTTTTTTTAGTGCATGCTCAAATTCAAGCTCTAATGAAAATTCCATAGAGAAAATCAAACAGCAAGGTGTAATCCGTATAGGTGTATTTGGCGATAAACCTCCATTTGGCTACCTAGATGCACAAGGGAAAAATCAAGGTTATGATGTATATTTTGCTAAACGCATAGCAAAAGAGCTTTTAGGAGATGAGTCTAAAGTGCAATTTGTACTTGTTGAAGCAGCAAATAGAGTAGAATTTTTAGAATCAAATAAAGTAGATTTAATCTTAGCAAATTTTACAAAAACCCCAGAAAGAGAAGCTGTGGTTGATTTTGCATTACCTTATATGAAAGTTGCTCTTGGGGTGGTGGCTCCTAAAGGGTCAGATATTGAAACTTTAGATGATTTAAAAAATAAAACTTTAATTTTAAATAAAGGCACAACAGCTGATGCGTATTTTACAAAAAATATGCCAGATATTAAAACGATTAAATTTGATCAAAATACAGAAACTTTTGCAGCTTTAATTGGTAAAAGAGGTGATGCGTTAAGTCATGATAATGCATTGCTTTTTGCTTGGGCTAAAGAAAATCCAAATTTTGAAGTAGTGATTAAAGAACTTGGAAATCATGATGTTATAGCTCCTGCTGTAAAAAAAGGTGACGAAGCTATGTTAAATTTTATCAATGATTTGATTTTAAAATTACAAAATGAACAATTTTTCCACAAAGCTTATGATGAAACTTTAAAGCCATTTTTTAGCGATGATATAAAAGCTGATGATGTAGTAATCGAAGGTGGCAAAATTTAATAATGCAAAAAGCTTTTAAAAATACCATCTATGCTTCCTTAGGTGGTATTTTGGAATTTTATGATTTTGTTTTATTTATCTTCTTTGCAAGTGTTTTTGCAAAAATTTTCTTTCCTCAAAATGATGATTTTTGGCCATTAATCTATACTTATGTAGCCTTTGGGGCAGGGTATTTAGCCAGACCTTTTGGTGCTGTTGTTTTAGCGCATTTTGCAGATATAAAAGGGCGTAAGAATGTTTTTTATATTAGCATGCTTTTAATGGTTGTACCAAGTTTTGTTTTGGCCTTTTTACCTACTTATGAAAACATAGGGCTTTTGGCTACTTTTATGCTTTTTGTTATTAGGATAGCCCAAGGATTAGCCATAGGAGCTGAAGTTAGTGGTGCTTGGATTTTTGTGAGTGAATTTGTGAGTAAAAAAAGACTTGGTTTGGCACTTGGTTTTATTTCAGCGACTTTGACTTTAGGTTTATTGCTTGGAAATTTAGCGACTTTGACTATATATGCATATTTTGATAAAGAAGAAGTAGAAAGCTTTGCTTGGAGAATTCCTTTTTTTATAGGAGGATTTTTTGGTATATTGGCTTTATTTTTACGCACGAAATTAAATGAAACACCAGCTTTTAAAAATATAAAAGCAAAAGAAAAAATTTTAAATTTCCCACTTTTGCAGGCTTTAAAAACACATAAAAAAAGTATGTTAATATGCGCTTTACTTACTGTGGTTTTAACAAGTGGGGTGGCTACTTTAATGATACTGCCACAATATTTTGAAAGCTTATTAGGAGTTAGCAAAACTACTGCTTTGTTATATCAAAATTTGGCCATAGTGATGATCATACTAGGAAGTTTAGCGCAAGGATATTTAGCAGATTTTTTAGGACATTTTAAAATTTGTTTGATTTTCACTTTACTTTTTGGAATTTTTGGCATTAGTTTTAGCTTTTATAATGAGTGGTTTTTGTTATTTTATTTGCTTGCTTGTTTTGCACAAGGTATTATAGCTTTTGCTCCTATTTTTATGACTCAAATTTTTACCACAGAGTTAAGATCGAGTGGTCTTTCTTTTGCTTATAATATTTCTTATGCGATTTTGGGTTTTATAACCCCTTTTATTGTTAATTTTGTATATAAGGAGTATTTTTATATTTATATTATTTTTATAATTATTGCTAGTTTGCTAAGTATATTTTTAGTAAAAAGCTCTTTTAAAAATTTATAACATTTTTTATTTAAACTTCTATTTTTCAATACATTCAAACTTTTATAATATCTTCTTATTATACTAATATTTTATTATTGTTTATAATTAAGCTTAAATTTATAAACATAGTGTTAATATTGCTTTGCTGTTGAAAAGTTGTTTGTAATTTATACTAAAAAAACATAAAGATAATATTGATGCAGTATCTATAAATATATACAAAAA
>NZ_JAKMRK010000018.1:0-14080 GCF_025772045.1 Campylobacter sp. IFREMER_LSEM_CL1890
CTTCTATATTTTCTTCTATATTTTCTTCTATATTTTCTTCTATATTTTCTTCTATATTTTCTTTATCTAAGCTATCTGAAAAAACTAAATCATCTTCTGTTTTCTCTTCATCTATTAACTCACTTGTTGCATCAAACATATCATCATTTTTTAATCCATCACCTAAATTCTCTTCAAAAAAATCTTCTTGTAAATTTAAATCATCTTCACCCAAATTTTCTTCATGTTCAGACAAATCAATACCTTCTAAAAGTTCATTTCCATCCAAAGGCATATCTTTACCAACAACTTCCTCATCATCAAAATTTAGTTCATCTTCGCTCAAAGCATCTTTTTGAATATCATCCAAAATCCCATCTCCGCTTAGAAGATTTATAAAATCGGTAGGTAAAAACGGTTTATACAAACACTCTATACCTTCTTTTTGTTCTAGGTTTCTAGGTAACAAATAAATCAATCTATCACATTTACTTTTTAAATCATCTAAATCAGCCTCAATATCATGATCTATAATAATTACATCATAAAATCCCTCAAGCTCCTCAATATCCTTGAGCTCCTCAAAATCATAACCTAATTTTTGAACCCCCAAACTAATTAATTTTGAAACAGCTATATTGGAATTTATTAGCAAAACCCTCATTATCATCTCCCAAGAATAAAAAATACATTATTTTAAAACATTTTTAATTATTTAATGCTTATATATTAAAAAATAACAACTCCATATGCTCAAAACTTTTTACTATTAAATTTTTAAAATATTGCATCATAATAAGTAAAATAGCAATAAGAACCGCGAAAGACAAAAATATCTTGATAGGATAACCAACCACTAAAAGATTAAATTGCGGCATAGTTTTCATAAGCATGCCAAAAATCACATCTGATAGCAAAGAAATAGCTAAAACAGGAAAAGCCATAGAAAAACCAAGCACAAAAATATTTACCATAGCTTTATTTAAATAAAGCATTAAATTTTCATGTGGATAAAATCCACCTAAACTAATATATTCCAATGAATTAGATATAAAAAGCAAAATCAAATGATGTCCATCAAAAGCTAAAAATACAAGCAAAGCTAATAAATTTAAAACTTGTGAAATTACAGGAGTATTTGCACCTGTTGTGGGATCCATAACACTAGCCATTGAAAAACCCATAGTAAAAGAAATCTGCTCACCTGCCATTTGCAAAATGGCAAAAGTCATTTGCAAAATCATTCCTGCTATCATCCCAAAAATAACTTCACTTAAAAGATATAGAATAAAAAAAGAATCAGGTGTATTATTTTCAAGCTTAGCTAAAGGGTATAAAAACATTGTTAAAAACATTACCAAAGTTGTTTTTACCACCAAAGGAATACTATTATGAGAAAAAAAAGGGAAAAAAACTATCAATCCACTCATTCTAGCAAACAAAAGCATGAAAATAACTACATTTTCATCACCTAAATATTTAACAAATTCCATGGTTGTTTAAGTGAAAAACCTTATCACATTTTTTAGCAAGCTCTTGATCATGCGTAACAAAAATTAAAGCTGCATTATTTTCTTTGATATAATCAATCAAAATATCCATTACATTTAAAGCATTTTTAAAATCTAAATTTCCGGTAGCCTCATCTGCAAAAATAATTTTTGGCTTCTTGCTTAAAACCCTAGCTATACTTACTCTTTGCTGTTGTCCACCGCTTAGTTTTGTGATTTTTTGATTCATTAAATCTGCAATATCAAGTTTTTTTAATAATTCATAATCAATATTCTGGCCGCTTAAAACACTCGCAAGTTCTATATTTTCAAAAGCCAAAAAACCTTTAAATAAATAATGCATTTGAAAAATAATACCAAAATCTTTTCTACGAATTTCTAGCAAAGCTTCATCATCTAAGTCGTATAAATCTTGATTATTATAAAAAACTTTTCCCGATTGAGGTTTTAATAAGGTAGATAAAATATGTAAAAGAGTAGATTTACCACATCCACTGCTTCCACATACTGCAATACAATCTTTTGTATTTAAAGTAAAATTTAAATTTTCAAAAAGCGGAATATCAAAACTATGGTTTAAATTTTCCGCTTTTAAAAGTTCCATTTTTAACCAATTTGTGCAGCAACTTCAGCAGCAAAATCTTCAGTTTTCTTTTCTAGGCCCTCACCTACTTCAAAACGAATAAATTCGACTATTTTGATAGTTCCACCTAGTTCCTTTTCTTTATCAGCAATTACTTGTTCGATAGTTTTTTTATCATCCATTACATAAAACTGACCCATTAAAGTAAGTCTGCTATCAAGTTGAGAGTTATCTGCTATAAAACTATTCAACTTACCTGGGATAATATTAGGCCAAATTTTTTCTGGCTTACCTTGTGCTTGAAGTTCAGCCTTAATAGCTTCTTCAGCTGCTTGAATTACCTCTTGAGTTAATTGTTTTCTGCTTGCATATTTTGGAATTTTATGCTCTGGTTTATTAGGATCTTTTAATCTTCTTCTTTCTTCATTTTCTTTTTCTAACTCAGCAACTAAAGCTTTATACTCATTTTCTACAAAATCCATATCAAGCTCTTCATAAGATAAATAACTTGGCTTCATTGCAGCAATATGCATACAAATATGTTTTAAAAATTCTCCACACTTGCTAGCCGTAGCTTCACTATCGCAAGCTGCAGCAATAACTACACCAACACGACCATTGGTGTGAATATAACCATTTACTATGCCATTAGCACCTGCTTTTAAAGTAGCAAATCTTCTAACAACTAAATTTTCACCAATAGTTGCAATTTGACTTTTTAAATACTCTTCAAATTTAACACCATTAATCTCACTTGAATGTAATTCTTCAACATTTTGAAGACTCTTGGCTTGAATATGTGCTGTTGTATCTTTTGTTAAAGCAATAAATTGTTCATTTTTAGCAACAAAATCTGTTTCTGAGTTAATTTCACTTACAGTTGCACATTTAAAATCATCACTTACTTTTACACTTACTAAACCTTCAGCAGCTAAACGATCAGCTTTTTTATCAGCTTTTCCAAGTCCTTTTTCTCTTAAAAGTTGCACTGCTTTTTCAAAATCACCATCTGTATCTTTTAAAGCATTTTTACAATCCATCATACCTGCGCCAGTACTCTCGCGCAGTTCTTTTACCATTTGTGCAGTGATTTCAGCCATTACTCTTTATCTCCTTCAAAATCTTCTTCACTCATAGCTTCTTCTAAAACTTCTTTTTTCTCTTCTTCAGAAATAGGCTGTTCTTCGCTAACTTCACCATCTTGCTCTCTTAATGCTTTACCTTCATTGATTGCTTCAGCCATTTCTTGACAGAAAAGTTGGACCGAACGAATTGCATCATCATTTCCTGGAATTGGGAAATCAACTAAATCAGGATCGCAGTTTGTATCTAGTGGAGCAACTACAGGGATTTTTAATCTATTAGCTTCTTGTACTGCAATTTTTTCTTTAACAGTATCAATAACAAAAATCATATCAGGTTGAGTTTTCATATATCTAATACCACCAAGATATGCTAGTAATTTTTCTTTTTTTCTAGTAAGCATTAATGCTTCTTTTTTAGTTAAAAGTTTAATACTTCCATCTTCTTCCATTTTTTCTATAACTTCTAATTTTCTAATTGATTGGCGGATAGTTCCAAAATTTGTCATCATACCACCAAGCCATCTGTGATTTACATAAGGCATACCACATTTTTCAGCGTATTCTTTAATCGCTCCACCTGCTTGTTTTTTAGTTCCAACAAATAAAATTGTCTTACCTTCTGCTGCAGCGTCACGAACAATGTTATATGTATATCTAAAATATCTAAGCGTTTTTTGCAAATCAATTACATAAATACCTTTTCTTTCACCAAAAATAAATTTTTTCATTTTTGGATTCCATCTTCTTGTTTGGTGTCCAAAGTGTACACCACACTCTAACAAATCTCTCATGCTTACCATGAAATTCTCCTTGAAATAAAATAATTAGGTTTATTCCTCCGCATTCTTTAACCCATAAGCAACCTAATAAGGAAATTAATGCGTGTGAAATGAAAAAATATTATATCAAATTTTATTTTATATTTAGCTTATTATTGAAGAAAAAGAACGCCACAAGGCGTTCTTTGAGTAAATTAGTGTAGTTTAGACCAAACTGATCTTTTCCAACCTATAGCAAAAATACTTAAGATAGCAAAGAATATCATAATATAAATTCCTGTTTGCTCTCTTTCTTCTTTTTTACTATCACCAACTTTTTCAAGATAACTAATAACTTGAGTTTGTGCTTTTTCATTTAGACCAACTCTTGGCATAGCAGTTCCATGAATTTTCTTTTGAGGTTCATTGATAAAGATTTCAAGATAATGTGCGCCTTTAGAACGAATCATCATAGATAAATCCGGAGGCGTCATACCAAGATAATTTTTTAAATCACTCATCTTTGAACTTGAAACAAAACCATCATATTTTACATCATGGCATCTTCCGCAAGCATTTTCAAATGTATGTTTGTTTTTAGCAAAATCAAATTCTTTTGCAATTAAAGCCGTTTTTGCTTGCTCTGAAAGCTCTTGGTTTTTAGCATATTTTTCTTCTAAATCTGCTTTTAATTTTGTATCAAATTCCTTCTCATACTCACTAGCTGTATTTTTAAAGAATGCAATTAAATCTGCTAAATCTTGATTATCTTGTGCTTCATCACCACTTAAAGGATAAGCAGGCATTAAGAATGGATTTTCATCGTTAAATTTATGTGAAATTTGCAAAGCCTTAACTGGATCAACAATCAGTGCTGCTAAAAATTTCTCATCATAAATAGCACCCGCATCACTTAAATCAGGAGGTGTTACACCTAAAGAAGAATCTGTAATAGTAGCAGGAATTCCGACGGCTTTCACACCATGACATGCAATACAATTTCCTTCAAAAAGCTCTTTTCCTTTTTGTGCATTACCTTTACTAAAATCAATTTTTGCGATTTTTTCCCATAATTGCTTGGTAGCTTCTTCTTGGCTTTTAGCAAGCTCTAGTGCTTTTTGAGCATTAGCTATAGCTTTTTCACTTCCTGAAGCATTAGCATCTATTGCAGCTTTTTCTTTTAAAGCAACTTCGCCTTTGGTAAATTCTACATCAGCTTTTGCAAAGTCAAAATTAACCGGAGTTGAAGGAGGATTCATCACTGAATGTGCATAAGGCTCAACCCCCCAATAAACTAAACCTGTGAAAAAGACAACTACAAAAAATATTTTTAATTCTCTCATTATTAGCCCCTTTTTCTTTCCATGATAGTAATAATTGGTAAGACTACTAACAATAATAGTAAAAATACCATAGAAGCATAAAATCCTATCCAAGCATTAATTCCTGTTGGAGGAAGCTTTCCATAAACTGTTAGTACAATTAAATCTATCAATAACACCCAAAACCATGCAAAAAACATTGGTCTTTCGTGTGCTGGTTTCACAACATCACTTCTATCAAGCCAAGGTAACAAGAAGAAAATAATTTGTGCTATACCAAACGCTGCAAGACCTATATCAAAAGCTTTAATGCTTCCAACATCAAAGAAAAATCCTCTTAAAACTTCATAACTCCATAAGAAATACCACTCAGGATAAATATGAGGAGGTGTTTTTAAAGAATTTGCTGGGTCAAAGTTAATTGGATCCATTGCGAAATTAAATTTAAAACACACCAAATAGAAGAAGAAAATCATAAATAACGCAATATACATAAAATCTTTAGCTAAAAATCCTGGCCAAAAAGGAATAACTTTAGAACCTTTTGTATCACCTGCTAAATATTTTTCAGCTTCCAAATCAAAATCAATTTCTTCTGAAATTTCATTATTTACATGAGGAATTCTTAAAGAATAAAAGTGGAATGCAATAATTGCTAAAATTACAATAGGTAATAAACACACATGCAGCATAAAAAATCTAGTTAAAGTTGGATCTGATACTGCAAAATCTCCTCTTATCCAAATAACTAATGCATCACCTATAAAAGGAATTCCGCCAAAAAGCTGAGTAATAACTTGAGCAGCCCAAAAACTCATTTGTCCCCAAGGTAACATATACCCACTAAATGCTTCTGCTGAAAATACAACAAACAAAAGCATACCGCTAATCCAAATCATCTCACGACCCTTTTTATAAGAGCCATAATAAATTCCCGTTAACATATGGATATATATGATTAAAAACACAACTGAAGCAGCCACACCATGCATATGACGCCAAAGCCAACCATACTCTACTTCTTGCATGATAGTTTTATTAACACTATCAAAAGCCAAAGCCACATCTGGCTTATAATACATTACTAAAAATAGACCTGAAATAAATAAAATAGCAAAAAGAGTTGTCAAGATAACACCCATTGCCCATAAGAAGTTAATTTGTTTTGGTATCCAATACTGAGCCATTAAAACATTAAAAAGCTTATTTACAGCTAATCTTTGATCAAGCCAATCTATAATACCACTAGCTTTTTTTATCTGTGCCATATCAAGCCTCCGCAATCATTTTTTTATATTCTGGACCTTCTTCACCTAACACTAATTTAGTTCCATCAATTCTAAAAGGAGGAATGTCCAAAGGTCTTGGAGGAGGACCAAATACATTTTTACCACTAGTGTCAAATTCGCCACCGTGGCATGCGCACTTAAACAATTTCTCACTTGGAGCATAAGCTGGAATACAGCCTAAATGCGTGCAAAGACCAATAACTACAGTATATGCAACATCACCCACAATAACATCCCTACTGCTATCTTTTGCCATATCCGCATCTTTTTTTAAGATAAATATAGGCTTTTTACGCCACTCGATTGTTCTTAATTCGCCTTCTTTCATACCAGAAAGATCTACGGTAGTAATACCTGCTGCTTTTACACTTGGGAGCGGATCCCATGTTTTTTTCATTGCAACTAATGAAAAAGCACCACCCACAGCAGCTACCGTTCCAAAGGCAAAGCCCATAAAGCTTCGTCTACTTTCAGATGTAGCCATTTTACTTCCTTTGTTTTGATTTATTTGTTGTAAAGTATAGCAGTTTATCTAAAAAATAATAAATTTTTTCTTTATATAAAAAAGCTTTATTTAAGATATGCAAGTATTTATTTAAAATAACAGAAGTGTATTTATTTTCAAATCAAAACAATAGATAAGTTAATATCATCTATTGTTTTTCATTTTGATATAAATATGCAAAATATCTAAAGCAGCAGGGGTGATACCACTAATTTGCGAAGCAGCAAAAATAGTTGGCGGATTAAATTTTTGCAGTTTTTCCACCACTTCATTACTCAAACCACTTACACTTTTAAAGTCAAAATTTTCAGGAATTTTTAAGTCATTTAAGTTTTTCATTTTTTCTATTTGTGCTTTTTGCATTGCTATATAATGATAATATTTTGCTTCATTTAAAATTTCATTTAAAGAATACTCATCCATTTTTGCAAACATTTCATCTAGAGCTTTTAATTTTTCTATATTAAAACTCGCTCTTGCAACAATTTTTTGCAAACTTACTATTGAGGTAATTTTTTCTTCTTTAATGCTTTGCAAAAATTCATTATTTTGATTGCTTGGTGTCCATGTAGTTTGAAGTAAAAACTCAAGTCCTTTCCTAACATTTTGCTTTATATTATCAATATATGCATAGTCTTCTTGACTTAAAAGTTTAAAATTATGTCCATATTCTCCAAGTCTTAAAATAGCATTTTCTTCTCTTAAGAGCAGTCTATATTCAGCTCTTGAAGTAAACATTCTATAAGGCTCTTTTGTGCCTTTCATTACTAAATCATCGATTAATACCCCTATATAAGCCTCATCGCGTCTTAATACAAAAGGCTCTTTTTCATCAATTGCTAAAACCGCGTTCACTCCTGCCATAAAACCTTGTACAGCTGCTTCTTCATAACCAGTAGTTCCGTTAATTTGCCCAGCACAATACAAATTTTTAATCTTTTTAGTTTCTAAAGTATGTTTTAACTCCGTTGGATCAATATAATCATACTCTATGGCATAACCAAAACGCGTGATTTTAGCATTTTCAAAACCTTTTATACTTCTTAACATCGCAATTTGCACTTCATAAGGAAGTGAGGTAGAAAAGCCATTGATATAATATTCAGTAGCATCTTTAGTTTGTGGCTCTATAAATAAATGATGACTTTCTTTATCACCAAAACGATTAATCTTATCTTCTATAGATGGACAATATCTTGGACCTATACCTTCAATTTGTCCTGTAAAAAGCGGAGCGCGGTAAAAGTTACTTTTTATAATCTCATGTGTTTTTAAATTTGTTCTTGCTATATAACATGGAAGTTGATTAGGCTTGAAATTTTTTGTTTTAAAACTAAAGGCCTTAGGGTTTTCATCTCCGGGTTGAATTTCTAAAACACTAAAATCAATACTTTTAGCATCTACTCTTGGACAAGTTCCTGTTTTTAACCTCCCTACTTTTAAACCACTTTGTTTTAAATACTCACCCAAATTTACAGACGCAAGCTCACCTACCCTACCTGCTTGAAGCTTAGTTTCACCTATATGGATAAGTCCATTTAAAAAAGTTCCTGTTGTAAGTATGATTTTTTTAGCAAAATATGTATTTTCTAAATTAGTTTTAACGCCCTTAACCTCGTCATTTTCTATAAGTAAAGACAAAGCTTGCTCTTGAGAGATTTCTAAATTTTCAAGTTTTAAAAGCTTATTTCTAGCACAAATTCTATAAGCGTCCATATCAATTTGCGCTCTACTTCCACGCACTGCAACACCTTTGCTTTCATTTAAAATTCTAAATTGAATTCCAGCCTCATCGGTAATTTGTCCCATAAGTCCACCCATAGCATCAAGCTCTTTTACCAAATGTCCTTTTGCTAAGCCGCCTATAGCAGGATTACAACTTGCAGCACCAATTTGCTCGATTAAAGTAGTTAAAAGTAAAGTTTTTTTGCCCATTCTAGCAGCCCCGGCACTAGCCTCAACTCCAGCATGCCCGCCACCTATTACGATTATATCATACATATTTTGACCTCATTTTTATAAAAAAGGCAAAAATTATATAATATTTTTTAAAATAAAACACTAAAAATACTTTTTGAAATTTAAAAGTTTTGGATAAAATCTCATAAAAATTAAAGGTATTGAATGTTTAATGGATTAATCCGCGAATTAGCCTTTGTCAAATCATATCAAAACAACACTTTAAGATTAAAAGCAAGTTACAAACCAAAACTAGGCGATAGTATAGCAGTTAATGGTGCGTGCTTGAGCGTAACAAAACTTTTTGATGATGGCTTTAATCTTGAACTTTCTTATGAAACAAGAACTCACATAGCTATTGAAAATTTAAAAGACTATGTGCATATTGAACCTGCATTAGCTTATGGCGATAGAATAGATGGGCATTTAATGCAAGGACACATTGATGGTATTGGCGAAATTACTAATATTTCTAAAAAAGAAAACGGAGTTGATTTTTATATTAAATGCCCTGATAATATACAAATTTATATGGCAAATAAAGCAAGCGTAGCTATAGATGGAGTAAGTTTAACTATCAATGAAGTTTTAAAAGATAGTATTCGTTTGACTATTATTCCTATAACCTTTAATGAAACCTTGTTTAAAAATTACACCATAGGAAGACGCGTCAATATAGAAAGTGATCTTTTAGCAAGATATATACACAGACAATTAAATTATAAAAAAGAAATTTCATGGCAACAAATAGACAAGATTACATCACTTTATTAGAAAATGATTTCGCAAAAGCTTTTGTAGCCTTTGATCAAGATTATAATATTTTTAGAGCAAAAATTTGTAATAATATTTTTCCTCGTGAAAATTCTATAAAAAAGTGTGTATTTTTAAATCAAATTCATTCTAATATCATCACTCAGTATAATAAAAATTTTCATTTTAACGCCGATGGGATGATTAGCAATGAAAAAAATATAGCTTTGTGTATTTTAAGCGCTGATTGCCTGCCTTTGCTTTTATATGATGGTAAAAATAAAACCATAGCAGCTTTGCATTCAGGCAGAAAAGGTTGTTTTGAAAATATCTTAAAAGAAGCTGTTTTGAAAATGCAAGAAAGTTTTAACACTCAAACCAAGAATTTAAAACTCATCATTTCAGCAGGAATTTGTGCTAAAAATTATGAAATTAATAGCGAGATTTTAAACCACAGCAAAGAAAATTTTGCGCATTTTTTACATGAAAATAAGCTTGATTTAAAAGCATTAGTTAAATTTCAAGCAAAAGAATTAGGTATTAATGATATTTTTGATATCAATCTTTGCACCTTTGATGATGAGAGATTTTTTTCTTATAGAAAAAATCAAACTCCAAAGCGCATTGTTAGCGTGATTTATTTAAAGGATTAAAATGTATGAAGTAAAAAATCTACTTGCTTTAAAAATTCTACAAAAAGCTAGAGAATTTGGTGATAATGACTTAAGCAATGAACTTTTAATCACTCAAATGCTAAATCATACCCCACAAACTCTAAATCAAAACGATACTAAAAATTTAAATGAATTTATCACAACGCTTATAAATGCTAAAGAAAAAGCTAAAATGAGCAATAAATAATTTTAATTTTTCCAAGTTAAAATAAATTTTGTTCCTTTCTTTAACTCACTTTCTACTTTTATTTTTATATTATGTTCTTTACAAATTTTATCTACCAAAGAAAGTCCTATACCAAAACCACCTTGATTTTCATTAAATCTTAAATAACGCTCAAAAATATTAGCCAAATTTTCCTTTGCTATACCACAACCACTATCTGCTATTATAAGTTTTTGCTCTAAAAGTGCTATTTTAATATGTCCATTTTTTATATTATATTTTATAGCGTTATTAACAAGATTATCAAACATTTTAAAAAATTGCTCTTTATTAGCATAAATTTTTCCATTATCCTCTAAAACAAGTTCTAAGTCAATATTTTTTTGCTCTAAAAATATCTTGAAATACTCCATTCTTTCTTTAATCAAGTCTTTTAAAAATATCCAATCCTTTTTAGCCTCATAAGCTTGAGAAAAATTTAAAAAAGTTAAATCTGAATACAAATGACTCAAAGTCAAAGCAGCTATTTTTACACGCTTTAAAGCCTTAATTTCTTCAAAATTCTTTTTTCTTTCTAAACTCTCTACACTCATTAATATTGCACTAATTGGGGTATTAATCTCATGAGTGGTATCTTTTATAAAATTATTTAAAAACCTTATTCTTGCTTCTAAAGGCTTGAGTGCAAATTTAAGTATTAAATATCCTACCAAACTAACAAAAATCAAAGAAAGTACCATAGCTAAAGCAACTTTAAATCTTATAAATCCAAGCTCTTTAGAGATATCATCGCCTTGTATTAAAACTCTTAAACGATTTACATCTCCTAATATTTCTAAAGCACTTTGATTTTGATTATCAGAAAGTAACAAGCTATTTAAATTTATATCAGCTACATAAATCAAAGTGTTATTGTTATAAATATTCGCATTATTTAATTTAAAAAAAGTTGTTTGAGCAGGTAAATCAAGATTAGAAAAATAAACCTTAGTTCTATCAAATATTGCAAATTTTATATTAGAAATTTGAGCTATTTTCTTAGCACTTTTTTCTATGGGTTCAAAACGCGATTTTTCCATTTGCAAAATCACAAAACGATGTTCTTGTCTTAGCTTTATGCTATATTCGCTTATTAAATCTTCTATTAACTTAGCATACCATATACCAAAAAGCACTACAAGAATACTTCCTACACTTACTAAATACAAAGAAAGAATTTGCCATGCAACGCGCTTGGCTTC
Source organism: Campylobacter sp. IFREMER_LSEM_CL1890 (assembly GCF_025772045.1). Classification (NCBI taxonomy): domain Bacteria; kingdom Pseudomonadati; phylum Campylobacterota; class Epsilonproteobacteria; order Campylobacterales; family Campylobacteraceae; genus Campylobacter; species Campylobacter sp. IFREMER_LSEM_CL1890. Next base: position 11,826 of record NZ_JAKMRK010000018.1, read on the forward strand.
ATGCATAACAATACCCTCTTCCTCTTTGATTGATAATGCTTTCTTTTCCTAAAATTTTTCGTAAATTTTTCACATAAGCTCTCAAACTAAGCTCACTTGGCTCTTGGTCATATTCCCAAATTTCTTCAAAAATATAAGCAGTATCTATAAATTTACCTTTATTTTTCAAAAGTAATGATAAAAGTTTTAATTCTTTTAAAGGTAAAGACAATGGCTTATCGTTTTGATATAAAGTTTGCGATATACAAGCAAATTTAAAACCATTTCCCAAGTCCTCATAATCTTCATTTTTATGCGCAAAAGAACGCTTTAAAATAGCATTAATCCTTATTTTTAACTCCTGCAATTCAAAAGGCTTTTTGATATAATCATCACAACCACATTCAAATCCTTGTTGTAAATCCATAGTAGTATTTAAAGAGGTCATAAAAATAGCTGGGGTATATCTACCTGCTTCTCTTAAATTTTTAAGCACACTAAAACCATCTCCTAAAGGGACTTTTACATCCAAAATCCATAAATCAAAATTTTTCTCATAAGCTTTATCTTGTGCATCTTGAGCATTATCCACCAAAATCACTTCAAAACCTTCTTCTTCTAAAAACTCACTAACAATTTCCCCTAAGTTAATATCATCTTCTAGTAAAAGAATTTGCGTAGCCATTTTAAGCCTTTTATGCTATTTTAATTTAGATTATTATATTTTTTTTATGTAAATTTAGTGTGAATTTAGCATATTTAAAGGCAAGTATTTATAAAATATTAACTATTTTATTGAATTTAGGATTTTATTATGTTGCCAAATTGGGATCAAAAATATAGTATTAATAATGAAAAAATTGACGAACAACATAAAAAACTTTTTGAACTTGCCGCCAAAGTGGAAGAAATTTCAGATAGGCCAGTTTATCAAGTCGAGCTTAAAAAGATAGTTGCTGAATTTTTTCACTATATTAAAATTCATTTTCAAGATGAAGAATCCTATATGGCTGAGATTAATTACCCTTATCTAAATCAACACAAACTCATGCATAAACAAATCACAAAATCCATGATAAAACTCATACAAAGTATAAAAAGTACAAATGATTTAAAAGAAAAATTATATATAGTAGTTAATTCATGGTTGATAGAACACATCATTCAGCATGATATGATGATAGAACATTGGCGTCAAAACACCCAAGCAAAGAATTCTTCAGATACTTTTGAAGAAGAAGCTCCAAAACCAAAAAAATTCTTATATCAATGTCAATGCGAAGGAAAAACACACAAGGTTCCTTATGATATTCATTTAAAAATGCAATATTCTAAAGTGCAGTTTAAATGTAAAGAATGCTCTGCGAATTTAATACAATACAAAGAAAAAATAGAAATCTAATAAAAATTAATAATAATTTAAAATATAGTAAACTATAATGCTTATAAAACTCTTCTAAATATAAACAAGGAGCTAACATGCTACCAAAATGGTGTAGTAAATATAGTATCCATAATGAAGAAATTGACAGACAGCATAAAAAACTTTTTGAACTTGCTGCAAATGTCGAGATGATTTCAGACAAACCTGTCCATAAAGGACAAATTAAATTTTTACTTGCAGATTTTTTTAATTATATGAAAGAACATTTTGCCGAAGAAGAAAAATACATGGCAAAAATAGGTTATCCTGAACTTTCTAACCATCAAAAAATTCACAAAAGTATCATCCAATCTATGATTGATTTAATTCAAAATCTCAAAAGCACAAATGATCTCAAAGAAAAACTTAACATCATTGCATCAAAATGGCTTTTAGAACATATTTTAAGAGAAGATATGAAGATAGAAAAATGGCATCAAGCGCAACTAAATAAAAATGCCAATACTACAACTTTTCAAGAAAATCAAGAAATTTATGAATATATTTGCTCTTGTGTAAATAAAATTCACAAAGTTCCTTGCGAAATTCACCAAAAAATTCAATTAAACAATGCAAGTTACAAATGTAAAACTTGTCAAGAAGCTATCAAACTAAAATAAAGGCTATAAAATGAACAAACGCTACACCTTAACTCTTCCATTAGAGCTTTATGAACGCTTAAATCAAACTGCGAAATTTTCTAAAAAGAAAAAAGCTGAAATTTTACGCAATGCTTTAGAAAATTATCTTGATGAAATAGAAGACTTTGCTCCAGCCATAGAAGCTTTAGAAGATTTAAAAGATGGAGATAGTAAAAAATTAGATAACATTATAAAAAAATTAAAATGTTAAC
>NZ_JAKMRK010000019.1:0-13215 GCF_025772045.1 Campylobacter sp. IFREMER_LSEM_CL1890
GGTGGATTTAGCAGGACTCGAACCTGCGACCAACCGGTTATGAGCCGGTTGCTCTAACCAACTGAGCTATAAATCCGCCAGAAGTTAAAATAAAAATGTTATTATATCTTTATTTCCTTAATTTAAATTTAGAATTTTATTTTTACCGCTTTTTCTATTGCTAAATATCTAAAGGTTATTAAATTTTGTAAAATTCCAAAGAAAATCATAAAAGTAGCAAAAGAACTTCCCCCATGACTAAAAAATGGCATAGGTATACCAACAACAGGAGCAAAACCTATGGTCATTGATATATTTACCGCTACATATATGAAAATAAATAAAGCAATGCAATTTGTCACCACTCTTGTAAAATAATCATCTTTGAGCTTATAATTTAAACTCAATAAATGAAAAATGAGTAAGGTGTAAAGTAGTATGATTACAACTGCACCGATAAAACCAAATCTTTCAGACAAATATGCAAAGATAAAATCACTCGTAGAAATAGGTAAAAATTTAAAATGTGTTTGTGTAGCTTCATCTGCTTTTTTTCCGCTCAAACCACCGCTTCCTATAGCGATGATGGATTGTTTTACATGGTAACTTGGCTCTTCAGCTAAGAAATCATGAATTCTTTGTTTTTGATAAGGCTTTAAAAAATCACTATAAATAATAGGTGAGGCTATGGCTATAGCTAAAAAAATACTAAGCCAAATTTTATAATTTACTCCTATGATAAAAAGCGTTCCAAAGCCTACTATTAAAAGCACTAAAGCTGTTCCTAAATCAGGTTCTCCTGCTATAAGCAAAAACGGAAGCAAAATATAAAAACTTAGCTTTAAAAATTGTTTTAAGCCATAGCCATTAGGCGGTGGAGGATTTTGATAAATCAAATAAGCTAACATTAAAATAAAAGAGGGCTTAAAAATTTCAGAAGGTTGTATGGTAAAATGCGTAAAAGGTATTTCAAGCCATCTTCTAGCCCCAAGTTTTTCAACACCAAAAATATCTACACTTAAAAGTAAAGCTATATTAATCCAATATAACACAGGTATAAGCCACATTAGTCTTCTTAAGGGTAAAAAGAAAAAAAACGCAAATCCTGCAAAACCCACTAAAGTATAGATAAATTGTTTTTCAGCTAAGCGCGTATTTGCCTCATAAATTAAAAGAAAAGATATAGCTATGATAGGTAACACTAAAAGAGGTTGTACAAAGTCAAAATGTGTTAAAATTCTTCTATCAAGTTTTATCAAAGCTACCCTTTTTATAAAATATTACATAATTATATGCTAAAATTGCAAATTTTATCACAAGGAAATATAATATGCTAAAAATTTCATCACTTTGTGAAGAAAGATTGGATGTTTTTTTATCAGATATACTTAAGCAAAGTCGTTCGCAAGTTGCTAAACTAATCAAAGAAAACTGCATATATATTAATGAAAAAATAGAAAATAAAAGTTCTAAAAAAATAAAACAAAAAGATGAAATAAGTATTTTTTTACCTTTAGTAAAAGAAGCCAAAGAAAGTTACACGCCTGAGTTTGATATAGAAATTTTATATGAAGATAATGATGTTTTAGTTTTAAACAAAGCTCCTAATGTTGTCGTGCATGGTGCAAGTAGTGTTAAAGAAGCAACTTTGGTGGATTGGCTTTTGCATAAGGGCTATGCTTTATCAAATTTAAATGGAGAACATAGAGCAGGGCTTGTGCATAGACTTGATAAGGGCACAAGTGGAGCTATCATCATAGCTAAAAACAATCAAGCACATCAATTTTTAGCAAATCAGCTTTTGGATAAAAGTATGGGGAGATTTTATCTTGCTTTGAGCGAATTACCTTTGAAAAATGATAAAATGAGTAATGAAAAAGCTATTATGCGTTGTCCTAGCAATAGGCTTAAAAAAATTACTACAAATACTAAAAATCCTTTAGCAAAAAATGCAAAAACAGATTTTATAAATTTATTAAGCGCTAAAAATTGCTCTTTGATAGCTGCTAAGTTATACACAGGAAGAACTCATCAAATCAGGGTGCATTTAGCAGATTTTAATCGATATATTTTAGGAGATCAATTATACGGATATAAAGGAAAAATAAAGTATAATAGAGTAATGCTTCATGCGTATTTGATTTATTTTATTCATCCTAGGACTAAAGAGTTGATGTTTGTAAAAGCTCCTATGTTTGATGATTTTTATCAAATTTTAAAAGAAAATTTTACACAAGGAGAGATAGATGAAAAAACTTCATTGGATTATCTTAAGTTCTGCTTTAGCTTTTAGTGCTTGTAGCGTAAGTTCACCGCAAATTGCTCAAGTAAATGATACTTTACCAAAAATATCAAGTATTAAAAGTATAAGTGATATTACAAGTATAGCGTTTGAATGGGAACCTTTGTATGATCAAAATATAGCAGGTTATTATATTTATAGAGCAAATGCAGCTGGTGCACCTATGGAGCTTATAGCAAAAATTAAAAATAAATTTCAAACTCATTATACTGATACAAATTTAGCACCAAATACAAGATATTATTATTCTATGAAAACCTTTAATGAACTTGGACAAGTTTCTCAAGATGGTGTAAGTATAGAAGCTTTTACAAATAGAGTGATTGATCCAGTGCCTTTTGTGCAAGCTATTGTGGGGTTGCCAAATCGTGTGAAAATAGTTTGGAGACCACATCCTGATGTAAGAGTAAATTCATACATCATTGAGCGCGCAAATATGAAAGATATGAAATTTAAAGAATTAGCTAGAATCAAAAATCGCTTAAGTGCTGAATATATAGATGATTCGCTAAAACCTGATGAAAGTTTTCAATATAGAATCATAGCTTTAACTTATGATGGTATTAAAAGCACTCCAAGTAAAATAGTAGAATCAACTACCAAAGCCCTTCCTCCTATGGTAAGTAATTTACAAGCAAGTAAAGACGCACCAAGAAAAATCATTTTAACTTGGGATAAAATTGATTATGCTGATTTTGCTTATTATAAAATTTATTCAAGTTCAACTACTTTTTTACCTTTTAGTGTGGTAGCTAAAACTTCTGAAAATACTTATGAAGATGTGGTTAAAGGTGTGGCTGAAAAAAGATATTATAAAGTTAGTATGGTCGATAAAGATGGCCTAGAAAGTCCTATAGCAAGTGAGCCTGTTGAAGGTATTACCCTAGGAGCACCATTAGCGCCAAGTATTGTTTTGTGTGCTGTTGAAGATGATGGTATTAGAGTAGAGTGGATTGATAATGATGATAGAGCTAAAGAATACATAGTTAAAAGAAGTGGTGGTGGAAGTAATGCTGTGTTTAAAGAGATTAAATCTAAACAATTAAAAGATATTACTGCAGCTCCTGGAAAAGTATATAGTTATGAAGTTATTGCAATTGATGCAAATGGCATAGAATCAAAAGCTTCTGATAAATTTACAGCAGTAAAATAATGCCAAATTTTAAGTGTAAAATTTTAAAAGAAATTCAACTTCCTTTTGAAAAAGATGGAGTTGAATTCTTATGGCTTGCCAAAGGTGAAAATGTTGATTTGCTTTTTACGCGTATAAATCAAGAAAAATTTTTTTTACAAATTAAAAAAGATGAAAAAAAACAAGAATGGCTTATAAAGGGTGAAAAACATACTAAGCCTTCACAAATTGGATATTTGCAAAAGGCTTTACTTGTATTTAAAGAAAATTTTACTCAAGATGTAGTTTGTGAAGCTGTGGCGCTAAAACACACAAGGTTAATCCAAAAAACACCTTTAATTGCTAATGATTTAAAAGAAATTTTAGAACAAATAAAAAATAAAAAACAAATTTATATTGAAATAGGTTTTGGAAGCGGTAGACATTTGCTTTATCAAGCTAGGCAAAATCCTAATGTACTGATAATTGGTATAGAAATTTACACTCCTGCATTAGAACAAGTAGCTAAACTTGCTTTAAGTGAAAATTTAAACAATGTTTTATTAATAGAAACTGATGCAAGATTATTATTAAGCGTACTTGAATCTAATCTTGTGGATAAAATCTTTTTGCATTTTCCTGTTCCTTGGGATAAAAAGCCTCACCGTAGAGTAGTGGGGTTAAATTTTGCAAATGAATGCGCTAGAGTTTTAAAAGAAGATGGACAATTTGAACTTAGAACGGATAGTTTTTTGTATTTTGATTTTACTTTGGAGACTTTTTTAACTTTCTCACATTTAAAAGCTTTAATCAAAAAAAATGAAAATTTAGAAATTTCAAGTAAATATGAAGATCGTTGGAAAAGACAAAATAAAGATATATATGATTTAATCATTAGTGGTTTTAGCAAGAGTAAAAGCTTAAATAAAAATCAAAAATTTGCTATTGAGGATTTAAAATTAAATACAAAAGAATTAGCTTGTATAAAAAAGAATTTTAAAAATGAAGTTTTTAAAGGCGAAGATTTTTTCTTGCATTTTGAAAAAATGTATATTAAAGATGAAGAACTTGTTATTAAAATAGCTTTTGGTGCTTTTTATAAACCTGAACATGTTTATATAGTATTAAACTTACAAAAGATAGAATTTATCTTTGAGCAACCTTTTAAAACTAAAGAAAATTTAAAAGCTATAGAAAAATTAAGAGAAATATTGTATTCTTATATTAAATAATAATGATTTAAATAATTATCAAACAAATGATAAGGAAAAAACAGTGATGATAGAAGCCAAAAAGCTTTGTCTTGGTTATGATGAGCTTGTTATAGAAAATGCTAGTTTTTCGCTAAAAGATAATGATTTTGTTTTTATCACAGGAAAAAGTGGTAGCGGAAAATCAACTTTGTTAAAATCTTTTTATGGGGATTTGGAGCCAATAAGTGGAAATTTAAAGGTTTGCAATAATGATTTAGTGGATATTTCTAATGCTGAACTTTTGCAGCTTAGGCAAAAAATAGGAATTATTTTTCAAGATTATCGTTTGGTTCAAGAATTTAGTGTAGAAAAAAATGTAATGTTACCTTTGATGATTAAAGGTTATAGTAAAAATGTATGTAAAGAACAAGCTGCAAAGCTTTTAAAGCATGTAAATTTAACTTTCAAAGCTGATAAAAAGCCAGCTCAACTTTCAGGTGGAGAGCAGCAACGCGTGGCTATGGCAAGAGCCCTAGCACATAATCCAAAATTACTCTTATGCGATGAGCCAACGGGAAATTTAGATGAGTATTCTTCAGATATTATATGGACTTTATTAAAATCAGCTAGAGAAATACTTGGAACTTGTGTGGTAGTTGTCACACATAGAATTCCTACTAATTTAAGACTTGATTATCGTCGTTTTAATATAGAAAATGGGAGAATGAATGAAATCTTTTAAAAATCATCTTTCTTTAATATTTGCTTTAATGGTGATGATGTTTGCTTTTGAGTTTTTGATTATCACAAATAAAACTATTGAATATTATGAAAAACTTTTAAATAAAGATTATAATATCATTTTAGTAGGAAAAACTCACTTAGATAAAAAAAGCATAGAGGATCAAGTAAGTCATTTTCAGTCTTTAGAAATTTTAAATCCAAATGAAATGATAGATAGACTTAAAAATGATATATCAGCTAAAAACATAGAGGTTTTAAAGGCTACATTGCCAAAATTTTATACTTTGAAGCTTAATAAGCTTTTGTCAGAAGATGAGTTAAACATTTTAAAAGATAAACTTTTAAAAAATCCTAACATTACTAGAGTGGAGACTTTTGCAAAAACGCATACAAAAATTTATAAACTTTTAGTTTTAGTGAAATTTTTATTATGGTTTTTCTTGTTTATTATAATATTGCTTAGTTTTGTATTATTGCTTAAACAAATGAAAATTTGGCTTTTCGAGCATACTCAAAGAGTGGAAATCATGTGCTTGCTTGGCGCCCCATTTTGGTTTAGATCTTTTATGCTTTATAAGATAGTTTTTATTGATTGTTTTATAGCATTTTTATTGCTTGTATTATTTTTTACCCAAGTTTATGATCTTGAATCCATTAAACTAGCTTTACAAAGTGTAGATATTAGCTTACCTAAAATAAGTATTTTCACGCATTTATTTTTGATTTTTTTAGCAATGCTTTGTGTTTGTTTTGCTTGTGTGAATTTTGTGATGTTTAAGGTTAGAAAATGAAAAAATGCTTTTTGCTTTTTTTATTTTCCTTTTCTGTTTTATTTGCAAATGAAATTGCACAAAAGCAAAAAGATATTAAAGAAAATGAACGCATAGTAAAGCAATTATCTAAAAAATTAGAAGATTTAGCTAGTGAAATTTTAGATAATGAGAAAAATTTAAAAAAAATTGCTTCAGAAATTAGCACCTTAACTTCAAAAACTTCTAAACTTGAAGGATCTGTGAAAACTCAAATAAAAGCATTAGAGCAGCTTAATGCACAAAATAAAGATCTTTTGCAAAATAAAAATAAGATCGAAGGAAAAATAATTGATTTAATTGCTAAAGATTTTGCTTATGATTTAGCAATCCCTAAAAATTATATTGAAAGTGAAGATAGTATTATTGCTTTGGAGTTAGTTGGGGTTTTGGATAAAATTTTCAAAGAAGAATTTTATCAAATTTCAAAAGATTATGAAGATGTGAGCAAAAAAATAGAAGAAAAGCAAAGACAAATTACTACAATTAATAATAATTTAAAAGTTTATAAAGATCAAATTGATGAGCTTAAAAATCTTAGAAAAAAACAAGAGCAAGAAATAGCTAAACAAAAAACTGATAAAGAAATTTATACTAGAAAACTTTCTAATTTGCAAGCCCAACAGCAAGAATTAAGAAAAACACTCAATAAATTAAAAATTATCAAAGAAAAAGAAGAAGAAAAATTAGCACAAAAAAAGGATGATCAAAAGCCAAATTCAAACATAAAACAAGTGGGTTCAAGCTATCAAACAAGCAGTGTTAAGCGCTATAGTGGTCCTAAGACAATAGCTCCTTTAGAATCTTACACAGTAAAGCAAAAATTTGGAAATTATATAGATCCTATTTATAATATTAAGATCTATAATGAAAATGTAGTTTTAAAAAGTGATAGTGCTAATGCTGCGGTAAGAAATGTCTTAGATGGAAAAGTAGTTTTTGCAAAAGCAACTCCAACTTTAAAGCAAGTTGTGATTGTTGAAAATAAAGATGGTATACATACTATTTATGCGCATTTAGATAAAATTGCCCCTGGGGTTAAAGTAGGTAGAAATATCAAGAAAGGTTATATTATAGGTAGGGTTGAAAGTGATTTAACTTTTGAAGTAACCCAAAAGAATTTTCATATCAATCCTTTGGAAATGATTAAATAAATTAGTTTTTTTTAATGCGAATTTTGATATAGTTTTAAATCAAAGGAGAAATTTAATGAACAATAAAAGAAAAAGAGTATTGGTTAAATTTTCTGGAGAAGCTTTGGCCGGAGAAAATGGATTTGGTATAGAAAATTCTATTTTAAAATATATAGCTTCTGAAATAAAAAGTTTGATTCATGAAAATGTTGAAGTAGGTATTGTAATAGGTGGTGGTAATATCATTAGAGGGGTATCTGCTGCAAGAGATGGACTGATAAAAAGAACAAGTGGCGATCATATGGGTATGCTTGCTACTGTAATTAATTCTATAGCTATGCAAGAAGCATTAGAAAGTGCTGGACTTGATGTGAGGGTTCAAAGTGCTATCCAAATGGAAGCATTTTGCGAAACATATATTATGAGAAGAGCACATAGACATTTAGAAAAAGGACGCATAGTTATTTTTGCTTGTGGTACTGGCAATCCTTATTTTACTACAGATACTGCTGCAACTTTAAGAGCGGTTGAAATTCAAGCAGATATGATCATTAAAGCAACTAAGGTAGATGGAATTTATAATAAAGATCCTAAAAAATTTGATGATGCTATTATGCTTAATGAGTTAAGTTATGAAAGAGCTTTACATGATAATATAAAAGTTATGGATGATACGGCAATAGCCCTAGCTAAAGATAATGCTTTACCTATTGTGGTATGTAATATGTTTAAAGAAGGAAATTTATTAAAAATTATCCAAGGCGATATGAGCTTATGCTCTATTGTTAAAAATCAAGATTAAAGGTAAAAAATGAGAGTAGAACAAATAGCTGCAAAGGCATTAAAAAAATTAAAAGATGATAGATATAAATTAGCTCTTGTAGTAGCTAAAAGAGCTGAAGAGCTTGCAAATGGCGCAGAGCCTTTAGTAAATTTAGATAAAAATAAATATAAATATACTGATATTGCTTTATATGAAATAGCAGAAGATAAAATCGTATTAGAGGGATTTATTGAAGCTGGTAAATGATGAGTTATTGCTAGATAAACTTGTTGATGATGTAAAAAATTGCAAGGATTTACAAAGAGCAAAAGAAATTCTTTTTATGGTTTTTCCACAATCTGCTGTTTTGGAAAAAGCAGTGGAGTTTTGTATCCAAAAACACGAAGGACAATTTAGAAAGAGTGGAGAACCTTATGCGGTTCATCCTATATTGGTAGCTTCTTTTGTAGCTTTTTTGAGTCCTATACAATCTATGATTATAGCCGCATTATTACATGATGTATTAGAAGATACAAATTGTAATGAAGAAGAGTTAAATGCAAATTTTGGCGAAGAAGTAACAAAATTAGTTCAAGGTTTAACTAAAATAGTTAGTATTAGAGAAGATCATCTTACTCATTCTAATTCCAATGAGAAACTTGCAAAATCTGCTCTGACTTTTAGAAATATGCTTTTAGCGGGTGTTGAAGATGTGAGTGTGCTTGTAATAAAGCTTTGTGATAGATTGCACAATATGCTTACTTTAAATTATTTACGAGAAGATAAGCAAAAAAGAATTAGCGAAGAAACCTTAGTGGTATATGCACCTATAGCTCATAGACTTGGAATTTCAAGTATAAAGAATTTACTTGAGGATTTAAGTTTTAAATTTTTGCTTCCTGATGAATATGCACAAATTGATAATTATATAAATGCAAAAGATCAACAAATTCAACTTGGATTTAATGAATTTATTTCAAAAATAGAAATGTTATTTTTGGAAAATGGGTTTAGACAAGGTAGTTTTGTTATACATAAAAGAATTAAACATAATTATTCTATTTATTTAAAGATGCAAAGAAAAGGTGTGGGGCTTGATGAAGTTTTAGACCTTTTAGGTGTAAGAATTTTGGTTGAAAAAGTTTATGATTGTTATTTGGCTTTGGGAATTTTACATACGCATTTTAATCCTTTGATTTCAAGATTTAAAGACTATATAGCCTTGCCAAAACAAAATGGTTATCAAACCTTACATACAACACTTTTTGATGCAAAAAATATCATAGAGGCTCAAATTCGCACCTTTGATATGCATAAAACTGCTGAATTTGGCGTTGCAGCACATTGGAAATATAAAGAAGGAAATATTGCAACACCAAATTTAGATTGGCTTGAAGATATTTCTATGCATGGTAAAGAAGAAGGAAATAATATACAAGATTGTGATGCTATTGAGCTTTATGAATATGCAAAGGATAGTTTATATATTGAGGATATAGCAGTATATTCTCCTAAAGGTGAAATTTTTACCTTACCGCGTGGAGCTACGGCTTTGGATTTTGCATATGAGGTTCATACTAAAGTAGGACTTCATGCAAAAACCGCCTTTGTAAATCGTATGAGAGTCCCGCTTTTAACTGTGCTTAAAAATGGAGATATAGTTAGTATTGAAACTTCGGAGGAAGAATTTTTTAGATGCTCTTGGATAGATAGTGTTAAAACAGGAAAAGCTAGGGCTAGCATAAGAGATTTTTGTAAGCAAAAGAAAAAAGAATTAAACAATAAAATTGCCATTAATCTTTTATCTACGGCATTTAATAAAGATTCTAAACTTATAGAAGAATGGCTTGAAAAAGAAAAATTTAATAAAAAGCTCAGACAAATTGCTTTAGATTTTAATTATTTTAAAGAGGTAATTATAGCTCTTAGAAAATATGTAGGACAAAATCAAGCAGCTAAATTTGAACAAAATGAACAAAAATTTGAAAGCATAGTGATTGGTTCTAATTATAAAATAACTACGATTAATTTTGATTATTGTTGTAGACCTAAAAGAGGAGATGAAATCATTGCTTTTAGACATTCAACTAGTGCTACAATACACCATAAACTTTGCGAACAAGCAATGAAGATGATAGAAGATAACAAAGAAATGGTTTTTGTTTCTTGGAATGATAGCTCGATAAAAAGTTACAAAATCATTGTTTCTATAGAAAATAAAAAAGGCTCTTTAGCGGATTTTCTAACTACTTTGGCTAAAATGCAGATTAATGTTTTAAGTATTAATTCAGCCGATTCAGAGCCTGTGGTGGCAAATTATTTTGAAGTGCAAGTTGAATTACCTAATAATATAGATGTTGAAAATGCAAAAGAAAGATTAAAAGCTAGGTATAAAATTTTAGATTTTACATCTTTAAATGATGCATATAATAATCACTAAAAAAGGTTTTATAATGAATATTGAAGAAATTATTAAAGAAATTAAAAGAGGAATAGCAGAAATTATTGATGAGGAAAGATTGATTTCTTTGGTAAAAAATTATTATGAAAAAGGCGAAAACTTTTTTGTAAAAGCTGGTTTTGATCCTACGGCCGCTGATTTGCATTTGGGTCATACTGTAGTTTTAAGCAAGATGGCTTTACTTCAAAAGCATGGAGCTATAGTACAATTTTTAATAGGTGATTTTACCGCTCAAATAGGCGATCCAACAGGAAAAAGTGTCACAAGAAAAAAACTTGATAAAGAAGAAGTACTTAAAAATGCCAAAACTTATGAAGAGCAAGTTTTTAAGATTTTAGATCCAAGTAAAACTCAAATTCATTTTAATTCTAAATGGCTAAATGAGCTTGGTGCTGCTGGCATAGTAGAGCTTACTTCGACTTTTAGTGTTGCTAGAATGCTTGAAAGAGATGATTTTACTAAGCGTTTTAAAGAGCAAAGTCCTATATCAATTTGTGAGTTTTTATATCCACTTTTACAAGGTTATGATAGCGTTGCATTAAAAAGTGATATAGAAATGGGTGGAACGGATCAAAAATTTAATCTTTTAATGGGTAGACAGCTTCAAAGAGTATATAATTGCCAAAAAGAGCAAGCGGTGGTGATGATGCCATTGCTTGAAGGTCTTGATGGTGTAAATAAAATGAGTAAAAGCTTAGGAAATTATATCGGTGTAACAGAAAATGCTAAAGATATGTATGCTAAGGTTTTGAGTATAAGTGATGAGTTGATGTTTAGATATTATGAGCTTTTAAGCGAAAAAAGCTTAAATGAAATTTCACAAATGAAAGATGATATTAAAAATGGCTCATTGCATCCTAAAAAAGCTAAGGAAAATTTAGCTTTAGAAATAACAGCTCGTTTTCACTCAAATGAATGTGCTTTAAAAGCCAAGGAAGAATTTGACAAAGTTCATAGTGCAAAAGAGCTTCCTAGTGATATGCCAAGTTTTACTTTAGAAGGTAGTATTTGGCTTGCAAAAGCTATAGTGGAATGTAAAATGGAAAGTTCTACTTCAGCTGCTAGAAGATTGATTAGTTCTAATGCAGTAAGTATTAATGGAGAAAAAGTTCAAGATGAACAATACCAACTAGAAAGTGGAGAATATATTATACAAGTTGGAAAAAGAAAATTTGCAAAATTAAAGGTAATATAATGAGTTTTAAAGCTTTAAAAATTGGAAAGCATGAGATAAAATATCCTATTTTTCAAGGTGGAATGGGGCTTGGTATAAGTTGGGATAAGCTTGCTTCTGCAGTTTCTTTAAATGGTGGTTTAGGGATTATTTCTTCAGTGGGAACTGGGTATTATGAAAATAGAACACATATAGATAAAGAACTTAATGCAAAACCTTATGGTAGTGATAATTTTTACTCAAAAGCAGGCTTAAAAGCTTTGATAGATAATGCTAGAAAGGTTTGCAAAGACGCACCTTTGGGCTGTAATATTTTATATGCAAGTAATAATTATGCACAAATTGCTCGTAATGCTTGTGAGGTTGGTTTTAATGTGATAGTTTCAGGAGCAGGACTTCCTACAAATTTACCTGAATTTACACAAGATTATCCTGATGTTGCTTTGGTACCTATTGTATCATCAGCTAAGGCTTTAAAAATTATTTGTAAAAGATGGCAAAGTAGATACAATCGCTTACCTGATGCAGTTATAGTTGAAGGACCAAAAAGCGGCGGACATCAGGGTTTTACTTATGAGCAATGTTTAATGGATGAATATCAATTAGAAAATGTGGTGCCACAAGTTGCGCAAGAAATTAAAAATTGGGGCGACATACCACTGATTGCTGCAGGTGGAATTTGGGATAAGCAAGATATAGAAAAGATGATGTCTTTAGGAGCAAGTGGCGTTCAAATGGGAACTCGTTTTATAGGAACTTTTGAGTGTGATGCGAGTGATGATTTTAAACAAGTATTACTTGATTGTAAAAAAGAAGATATTGAGCTTTTAAAATCCCCGGTTGGTTATCCTGCAAGAGGAGTAAGAACTAATCTTTTAAATTTAGTAGATAAAAGAATGGGGCCAAAAATTTCTTGTGTGAGCAACTGCGTTGCACCATGTGGTAGAGGCAAGGAGGCTACTAAAGTAGGTTATTGTATAGCGGATAGATTATACGATGCTTGGAGTGGCAAAAAAGAAACAGGTTTATTTTTTACAGGAGCTAATGGGCATAGATTAGATAAACTTATTAGTGTAGAAGAACTAATGAAAAAATTAGTTTATGGTGAAGATGCTTAGAATATTTTTTATTTTTTTATTATTTTATATTGGTGTTTTTGCTAATGTAGAGGTTAAAAAATTTGATCAAAACTTTTTAACCTCTAATGCAGAAGAAAAATTACAATTACATCAACAACTAAAATCTTTATATATACAAAGCGTAATTAATGATAATAATGAAGAAAAAAATGAGATTTTAAAAAGATTAATCATTAGTTCAAATTTTTTAGGTTTTGATGATAAGGCTTATGTGCAAGAGCTTAAAGAAAGTGGAGTAAGTGAAGAAGAAATTTCGCGTTTAAAAAATGCTTTAAAAGTTATACAAGATCAAAAAATAAAAAAAGAGCTAGTAAAAAACGAAACTAATGCTACCGCTTTTACTAATAAAAAAGAAGATAAAAAAGAAGATAAAAAAGAAGATAAAAAAGAAGATAAAAAAGAAGATA
>NZ_JAKMRK010000002.1:0-150601 GCF_025772045.1 Campylobacter sp. IFREMER_LSEM_CL1890
ATAAGATTTTAAGTGTTAAGATGATAGCTTATAATCAAATTATCTAAAAAATGATACCCATTACAATCATAACTTCAACAAATACTTCAAAAAAATATACAAAAAATAAATATAATTAATATCATTATAAATAAAATTATTCATAAAATATCCACTATTTAGAAAATGAATATCAATACTTTATATTATTTTATATATTTTTATTAAAATTAGAAAAAATTGGAAAATTTTATGAAACTTTTATAAAAAATTGTTATATAATACCTATTAAGTTCATAAATGAAACTTAAATAAAACCCACAAGGAGTACATCATGGGAACAAGAAAAGAACACGACTTTATTGGTGAGTTAGAAATTTCTGATGAAGTTTATTATGGAGTGCAAACTTTTAGAGCACTAGAAAACTTCAATATGAGTGGTAGAAGACTACAAGATTATCCTTATTTTGTAAAAGCTTTTGCTCAAGTTAAAAAAGCAGCTGCTCTAGCTAACAAAGAAGTTGGAGTTCTTGATGCAGATAAAGCTGATGCTATTGCTAAAGCTTGCGATAGATTGATTGCTGGTGAATTTTTAGATCAATTTGTTGTGGATATGATCCAAGGTGGTGCTGGTACTAGCACAAATATGAACACTAACGAAGTTATCACAAATATTGCTCTTGAAAGTATGGGTCATAAAAAAGGGGAATATCAATACCTTCACCCAAATGATCATACAAATTTAGGTCAATCTACAAACGATACCTATCCAAGCTCAATCAAAGTAGCAACCTATGCAAAACTTAGTGATCTTTTAAAAGCTATGGAAGGCTTAAAAGCTGAATTAGAAGCTAAAGCTAAAGAATACAAAGATATCATCAAAATGGGTAGAACAGAACTTGAAGATGCGGTTCCTACAACCTTAGGAAACACTTTCAATGCTTTTGCTAGCTATATTAAAAGTGATATTGAAAAGATCACAGCAGCTCGTGAGTCAATGAGCTATTTAAATTTAGGTGCTACAGCTATTGGAACAGGAATTAATTGCCACCCTGATTATAAATTTGTGGTTGAGAAAAAATTAAAAGAAATCACTGGTGTTGATTTTAAACCTGCTGAAGACTTCATTGCAGCTACTCAAGATACAGCTGATTTTGTACATGTAAGTGGCGCATTAAAAACTGCAGCTGTAAGATTATCTAAAATCGCAAATGATTTAAGGTTGATGAATTCAGGTCCAAGATGCGGTCTAGCTGAAATTAGTTTGCCTGCTATGCAACCGGGTAGTTCTATTATGCCAGGTAAAGTAAACCCTGTAATTTGTGAAGCAGTTGGGGAAGCTTGCTATGAAGTTATAGGTAATGATGTTACTATTATGCTTTGCTCTGAAAGAGGTGAATTTGAGCTTAATGCTTTTGAGCCAGGCATTGCTTATGGGTTATTTAACTCGATCGTATTGCTTGAAAATGCAATGAAAACTTTAGCTGAAAAAGCTATTAAAGGATTAAAAGCAAATCCTGAAAACTGCAAAAAACTTGTATTAAATTCAATCGGAATCGTGACTGCATTTAATCCTATTTTAGGTTATGAAAAATCTGCAAGTATTGCAAAAGAAGCTCTAGAAACTGGAAAAGCGGTAGGTGATATTTGTCTTGAAAAAGGCTATTTACCAAAAGAAAAAATTGATGAGATTTTAACACCAGAAAATATGTTAAATCCTCATATGACAGAAAAAAGAAAAGCTTAATAACTTAGGAGTTTAATCATGGATATTATGATTATTTTACAACTTGTTGTCTTCCTTGGGGCAATATTCATAGGTATCCGCCTTGGCGGCATAGCAATAGGCTATGCCGGAGGTTTGGGTGTTGTTATTTTAGGTCTTGTTTTAGGCATGAAGCCAGGTAATATTCCTTGGGATGTTATTTTAATCATCGCTGCTGCTATTGCTGCGATTTCTGCAATGCAACAAGCAGGTGGCTTAGACTACATGGTAAAAGTTACTGAAAGAATTTTGCGTAAACACCCAAAATTCATTAATTATCTTGCACCAGCTTGCGGTTGGTTACTTACTATTTTAGCAGGTACTGGTAATGCAGTATTTTCATTAATGCCTGTTGTTATTGATGTTGCAAAATCTCAAAATATTAAGCCATCAGCTCCACTTTCATTAATGGTTGTTGCTTCACAAATTGGTATTACAGCTTCTCCAGTTAGTGCTGCTGTTGTTTATATGACTGGTGTATTAGAGCCACTTGGCTGGAACTATCCTGCATTAATTGGAATTTGGATTGTAACTACTTTTGCTGCTTGTATGATTACAGCTTTTATTGTAAGTTTAATTACTCCAATGGATCTTAGCAAAGACCCTGTATATCAAGAACGCTTAAAAGCTGGTCTTGTAAAAAGTGCTTCAGATGTTTTACATAGTGAAGATAAACCGGGTGCAAAACTTTCAGTTGCTATATTTTTATTTACGGTATTAGCAGTTGTTCTTTATGCTACTGCAATTTCTAATAATATTAAATGGATTGATCCTGTAGTTATCCCAAGAGATGCTGCAATTATGAGCTTTTTATTAACTGCTGCAACTTTAATTACATTCTTATGTAAAGTTGAACCTGCAAAAATTTTAGATACAAGTGTATTTAAATCAGGTATGACAGCTTGTGTATGTGTATTTGGTGTTGCTTGGCTTGGAAATACTTTCGTTGCAGGCCATGAAGCAGGTATTAAAGAAGTAGCGGGTGAATGGGTTAAACAAACTCCTGCTATGCTTGCAGTTGCTTTCTTCTTTGCTAGTATGCTTTTATACTCTCAAGCAGCTACTGCAAAAGCTATTGTTCCAGTTATCGTTGCTGCATTAGGAATTTCAGCTACAAATCCTGCAGATTCTTATATGCTAGTTGCTTGTTTTGCTGCTGTTTCAGCACTTTTTGTACTTCCAACCTATCCTACTTTATTGGGTGCAGTTCAAATGGATGATACAGGTACAACAAGAATTGGAAAATTCATATTTAATCACGCATTCTTTATCCCGGGTGTATTAGCTATTGCTATTGCTGTTTCATTAGGATTTTTAGCAGTAGGAATGCTTTAATGCTCTTGCTTTCCGCTTTTAGCGGAAAGTTTTCTTCTTTTACTTATTAACTAATTTTAAGTAGAATATTTTTTTAATTTTTAAAGAAATAAAATGGCAAAATTATCTTTAGATAGAAATAATATAAGAATCTTATTTATAGGTTATATACTTATAGCTCTTTTTGGCACTTTCATCCTTATGCTACCCATTATGCACACTAAACCAATATCTTTTTTAGATGCATTTTTTACTAGTGCTTCAGCTGTAAGTATGACAGGACTCATTGTGCTAAATACTTCATTAGATTTTAGTTTTTATGGACAGCTTGTTATTTTACTACTTATCCAAATAGGTGGTTTAGGCTATATGAGTATAGCCATGGCTTTATATATTTTAGTACGAAAAAAGATGAGTTTTGGAGAAAAAAATCTTTTAAGAGAATCCTTAATTTATCCTGGTGCTGATGGGCTTGTAGGATTTTTGAAAAAGGTTTTATTTTTTGTATTTGCTATTGAAATTGTTGGTGCTGTTTTATTATTTTTAAGATTTAAATTAGATATGAATTTAACTGATGCTCTATGGGCTAGTATTTTTCACTCCATTTCTGCTTTTAATAATGCAGGTTTTAGCATATTTGAAAGTGGTTTAATGCCTTATAGAGATGATTTTTGGATTAACTTTATCATTACCTCTTTAATTATTATTGGCGGTTTGGGCTATTTTGTATTGCTAGAATTATACTTTTTTTCAAAAAAACGCTTTGCTAGTCTAAGTCTGCATACAAAGCTTGTTTTAATTTCCACTATTATACTAATCATTTTTGCAAGTTTGATTGTGTTTTTATTTGAATATCACAACCCAAAAAGCATAGGAGAATTTTCTCTTTTTGATAAAATTATGAGTGCATATTTTACAGCGGTAAATTACCGAACTGCAGGATTTAATACTCTTGATCTTAGCACCTTTAAGGATGCAAGCTTATTTTTTGGATCTTTGTTTATGATTGTAGGTGGTGCACCAGGTGGAACTGCAGGAGGCATTAAAGTAACTACTATTGCGGTACTATTAATTTATGCATATTGGAGTATCAAAGATAGTAATGCAAGAATTTTTAACTTTGAAATTCCAAGCGAAACTATTAATAAAGCTTTCATTATAGCAGTAAGTTCAATTGTTTATATTATTACCTGCGTGTTGCTTTTATCTTTGATTGAAGATGATAAAAGTTTTTTACCTTTGCTTTTTGAAACAAGTTCAGCATTTGCCACAGTAGGTGTTTCAGTTGGCGATGGTGGGACCTTATCACTTAGTGCGCTTTTTAGCTCCGAAAGCAAACTTATTGTTATTTTACTAATGCTTAGCGGTAGAGTGGGTGTGCTTGCGTTTTTATTTAGTATATTTTTTAAAGAAAAAGAAAAATATTTAAATTATCCAAAAGGAAAAATCATACTATGAAAAAAGAAACTTATGGTATTATAGGACTTGGAAGATTTGGCTCTGTTTTAGCAAAAGAACTTATTGACCAAGGCAAAAGAGTTATTGTTTCAGATATTGATGAAGAAGCTGTTAAAGAGTTGCAAGATCATGCGGATTTTGCTTATATCTTAGATTCTACTCACACCATAGCTTTGAAAGAAGCGGGCTATTCAAATGCTGATGTTGTCATACTTAGTATAGGTGAAAATCTAGAATCAAGCATACTTACCTTCATGGCCTTAAAAGAAATAGGGGTAAAAAATATCATAGCTAAAGCAAATTCTTCTACACATGGACAAATTCTTTCAAAACTTGGGGTTAATAAAGTCATCTATCCTGAAAAAGAATCTGCAAAGCGTTTGGCTAAAATTCTTATCACTAATCCAAATTTTGAAATCATAGATCTTTCAGCCAACACCATAAAGGTAGCAAAACTTTTAATCGATGAGAATTTAGCGGGGAAAACTTTGCAATCCATTGGACAAAATTTAAAAGTCATTGCACACAAACAACATGATACTTGGAGCATTATGCCAAATCTAGAAAATACCGCTTATTTAAACGATATATTAATGCTACTTGGCACTCAAGAAGAACTTAATCAATATGATTATTGAAGATTTTAAATGCTACTTTTACTTTGCACTATCAATATGATAAATCTAGAAAAGAAACTCTAGTGCACGGCTACACAAACCCAATCCATATCCTAGGTCACTAAATTTTTAATGTCCTTGTAAAATAAGGGCATTACAATAAATTAAATATAATCAAAAAACTATACTTATAAGCATTCTTGAAAGCTAATTTAGAAAATATAAAAAATAAATATAACATTAAAAAGATATTTTAAGTGGTGTCAAGGGGGAGACTTGAACTCCCGACCTCCGGCTTATGAGACCAGCGCTCTAGCCAGCTGAGCTACCCTGACATAAAAAGAAGTTAAAATTATACTTTATTTTGCTTAACATTTTATAAAATACTTATTTTATAAATTTTATATATTTTTTAACTTTTTTGTGCTAAAAATATGAAATTATATTTAAAAAGGATTTTAATGCAAATTAGCTCAAGTTATGGCGGTGCCTTTTATACGCAAAATCCTTATCAAAACAAAGACAAAGAACAAACAAAAGAAAATATTTCTGAAAAAGAAAACCCACAGCAAACAAAAGAAAATAAAAACGATCAAGAAAAAGATGAAAAAACTCAAAAAGTTAATGGTAAAGACTTAAGTAGTGAAGAAGTAAAACAGGTACGAGAGCTTGAAAAAATCGACAGAGAAGTAAGGGCTCATGAAGCAGCCCACCAAGCAGCAGGTGGAGCCTTAGCAGGAGCTGCAAGTTTTGGCTATACAAGAGGTCCTGATAATAAAATGTATGCAGTTGAAGGAGAAGTGCCTATAAGAATGCAAAAAGGCAATACTCCTGAAGAAACTATAGCCAATGCTATGCAAGTAATTGCTGCAGCTATGGCACCAGCTGATCCTAGCCCCCAAGATTATAAAGTAGCAGCTAATGCTATGCAAATGCAAAATGATGCGCGCACCGAGCAAGCTAAAATAAAAGCAGAAGAATCAAAAGCTCAAAACGATAAAAATAAAGACGAAGACGATAAAAAAGCAAATCCAAATTCTAAAGCCATAAAATCATACACACAAAATTCATCACAAGATTACATAGGAAGTCAGTATAATAAAAGTGCATAGTGGCAGAGAGGAAGGGATTCGAACCCTCGGTGAGTTACCCCACACACGCGTTCCAGGCGTGCTCCTTCGACCACTCGGACACCTCTCTAAAAATGAAAATTATAACTTATTTTTTTAAATTTATACTAAAAAAGGGATTTTATGAAGCTTTTTTACTCTTGTTTTTATCTTTTTATTTTACTTTTTTTAAGTGCTTGTTCAAATCATGCTAATGTTAATTTATCTTATGAAAAAGCCTTTATAAACAAACAATGTGATGAAAATACTTTAACTTTAAAAAATGCAGACAAAGACACTATATACACAGGGTTAAATTTAGCCTCTTTAGCAAGAGTTTGTAAAGATTATGAAAAAAGTAATGCTTTTTTTGATAAAGCAGAAGAGGCTTACAAATATGATGTAGATTTACAAAACGGGCTTCAAAAAGCCACAAGAAATTTTAGCGAAATTTTACTTAATGACACCATCAATGATTATCAAGGTTATTTTTATGAAAGGATTATGCTAAATACCTACAAAGGTTTAAATTATATGAGCTTGGGAGATTTTAAAAATGCAAGAGTAGAGTTTAATAGAGCTTTATACAGACAAGATAGAATGAAAGAATATTTTTATGATTATATACAAAAAGCTCAAGAAGAATACCAAAAAGAGCTTCAAAAAGATAAAAAAACATATGCGAGTTTTCAGCAAAATTTAAACCCTATCTATAAACAATATGATAATCTTCTTAGCACATTTAACGCAAATAAAAATTATACTAATATCTATGCTAGTTATCTTAGTGCTTTATTTTTCTTTTTTGATAAAGACTATATTAAAGCTTATGATCTTTTAAAAGAAGTAGCATTAAGCGATGTAAAAAACAAACAACTTCAAAAACAATTTCAAGTATTTGAAAAATTCACTCATTTAAAAACATCCTTCCCTCAACAAAAATATATTTTTATCATTTATGAAGATGGTTTTAGCGCTACAAAAGAAGAATTTGATCTTACCCTGCCATTTGTTTTTAATGATAATCTTGCAAATATTAGTGTAGCTTTTGCTTATTTAAAATCAAGAAATGCTTCTTATAAATTCTTGCAAAGTCAAGATGAAAAAACACAAAATTTAATTTATTTTGATGATATTATAGCAAGTGAATTTAAAACTCTTTTACCCTCTATGGTGATGAAAACCCTAGCCTCAAGCGCTCTTAAAACTTCAATTAATTTAGCCATAGCTAATAATGATTCTAGTGGATTTTTATCATTTATTAGCACTGTTAGCACTGCTTTAATCAATAAAGCAGATCTTAGAATGTGGCAAGCTTTACCAAAAAGTGCTAGTATTTTAATGCTAAAAAATGAAGGTTTAGTTAAAATTTATAATGATAAAGAAAAAATAATCTTTGAAGATGAGCTGGAAAAAGATAAAAATTATATTGTGCTTATAAGATCTTTTGCGCCAAATTCAAATATTATTTACAAAATTAAAGAAAAATAAGGAGATAAAATGAAAAAAAGTTTATTTTTTATGGTTTTTGCGCTTTTGATTTTCAGCGCTTGTTCTTCACAACCAAAATATACTGATGGTAAAGCTTCGCAAAAAGTTCAAGGAAACGCACTTACTTTAGGACTTGATAGAGAAGATTTTGAAAAAACTGCTGAAGATATGATACAAAGCTTGCTTAGTGATCCTGCTTTTGCAAATTTAAATAGCTCTAATAGAAAAGTTATTGCTATAGGAAAAATCATCAATGACACCCCGCAAAGAATAGACACAGATAAACTCACTTCGAAAATTACCATAGCATTAAGAAAATCTGGTAAATTTATACTAACAACCGCTGTAGCAGCAGGTGGAGCAAAAGATAGTTTATCTCATGATGTAAGAGATTTAAGAGACAATGAAGAATTTAATCAAAATTCCATAGCTAAAAAAGGCACACTTTTGGCCCCAAATTTCTCACTTTCTGGTAAAATCAGACAAGATACTGTTAAACTTTATAATGGCAAAATCCAAACTGAATATTTTTTCCATTTAATTCTTACAGATTTAACTAGTGGTTTAGCTTTTTGGGAAGATGAAAAAACTATTGATAAAACAGGTAAAAGCAAGAGTGTAACATGGTAAAAAAACTACTAATTCTTTTTTTCGCTCTTGTTTGTTTTTGTCAAGCACAAAGCGCTTTAAACAAAGAAAGTTATGGTGAGGGTTTTGGAAATACAAGAAGTGAAGCAATAAAAAATGCCATCAATGAAGCTCTTGGGAAAATGGAGGGCTTAAAACAAGTTAAGCTTAAAAAATTCGAATTTAGTTTTAATGGAAATTTCAATATAGGTTATGATGAAGAAATAGACTTAGTTAGCAATGGAGTTTTTAATAGCTATGATATTAAATCTTTAACT
This sequence comes from Campylobacter sp. IFREMER_LSEM_CL1890, assembly GCF_025772045.1. Taxonomy (NCBI): domain Bacteria; kingdom Pseudomonadati; phylum Campylobacterota; class Epsilonproteobacteria; order Campylobacterales; family Campylobacteraceae; genus Campylobacter; species Campylobacter sp. IFREMER_LSEM_CL1890. The sequence goes on from NZ_JAKMRK010000002.1 coordinate 8,639, forward strand.
CAAACAAATCAAAATGAATTCCATGCAAAAGTTGTGATTTACAAAAAACTTTATAGTGAAAAAAATCTTGAAGATAAAAGTTCGCTAATTATCATCAATAAAGTTAAAGATGAACTTTCGGCTAAATTTGAACAAGAGCTTTTAAGCGTTTTGCTCCAAAGTAAAAAATTTAGAATTTTAGATAGAGCAAATCTTGATCTTTATAATCAAGAAAAATCTTTACTTATAAAAAATGCAAGCGATGATGAACTTGTTAAGCTTTATAATGTTTTAGGGGCTGATTTTTTACTTATTTTAAACCCTAAAATAACACAAACACAAAATGAAATTAACACTCAAACTTATAATATTAACATTGATTATCGTTTGATAGAATTTGCTACAACTCAAATCAAAGCTTCCAATACCTTAGAATTTAAAATGAGTTCTACAAGCAAATCAAGCAAACAAAAAGCCCTTAGAGGTATAGCTACAAAAATTACCGAAGATATTTTTAAACATTCTAAAGACAATCAAGAAGAAGAAATAGAGCAAGGTTTAGACGCAAACTATCAAATCAACAATGAAGGTGGAGTTAATTTAGGTTTTTAAAATGCAAAAAGCATGGGATATTAATGCAAAATTTTGGGATGTACAAATGGGAGATGATTCTAATGAATTTCATAAAAAAGTTGTGCGTCCTAAAGTTGAAGAATTGCTAAACATACAAGATGATGATTATATTCTAGATATTGCTTGTGGAAATGGAAATTTTTCCGCTTATATGTGCAAAAAATACAACATAAATGTTTATGCTTTTGATTATAGTGATCAAATGATAAAATTAGCAAAACAAAGATGGAAAAATTTTCTACATAAAATTCACTTTCAAATCATAGACGCTAACGATGAATTGACTTTGCAAAATTTAGCTAAAAAACACACCTTTAGCAAAGCTGTTTCAAATATGGCTATCATGGATATGGAAAATATCCAGCCCTTATTTAAAAGTCTTTATTTTCTACTAAAAGAAAATGGAATTTTTGTTTTTGCTACTCAACATCCTTGTTTTGTAACATTAACTAAAAAATATCTTAGTCCGCATAATTATCTTGGGTATGCATTTGAAAAACAACCTGTAAAACATCACTACTACCACCGTTCTTTAGAAGAAATTTTCAACACTTGTTTTAAAAATGGTTTTATTATAGATGGATTTTTTGAAGAACCTTTTTTAGATGAAGAATTTCCTGAAATTATAATTGTCCGAGCAAGGAAAATCAGTTTTTAAATTGCAAAAACTCACATCTTTTGCAAAGATCAGCTTTTAAAATTCCTTGCTTAAAGCCTTCTTTTAATTCTATATATAAAGACGAATTTAAAAGCTCGCTAAAATCTTTTTCAAAACAATTTCCAAGTTTTATATCCCCTTTAGTATCCAAACAACAAGGCACTAAAGTTCCATCGCTTAAAATAGCAATTTGTCCATTTAAAGCATGACAATACCCATTCTCCCTAATAACCTCATCTTTCAAAGAAGGCCATTTAAAAAGCTTAGCTTGGTGTAATATAACATGCCTTTCTAGGCGATTTTTAACTTTTTGCTTTTGAATTTTTACTTTAAAATTTTGCTCTAAAAAATCATAAATTTTCTCATTTTCTAAAGGTGGGTTGAAATTTTTATCTAAATTCCAAAGTCTTAAATTGATAAAAGAATTGTTTTTATTTTCCAAGTGCAAAAAAATAAGTTTTAAAACAGGCTCAAAGTATTCTTTTAAACTCATTCTACTTTGAGATAAAAAAGCACCCAAAGAAATATTGATTTGTCGTATGTTTTTAGAATCTAAAACAAGTTTTATTTTCTCATCATCAAAATAAAACCCACTTGTAGTAAGTTCTATTTGCATATTAAATTTAAAGGCTATTTTTAAATACTCTTTTAAATTTAAAATCCTTAAAGGATCTCCAAGCACATGAAAAGTAAAAAGCTTGGCATGACTATGCACACTTTTGCAAATTTTTTCAAAATTTTCAAGGCTCATTTGTTTTCTTTGCGCTTTTTGACTAGGACAAAAATCACATTTTAATCCACAAATATCACTTAATTCTATATAAATTTTCTCAAAATGCATAATCACTCTTTTTAAAAAGTTCAAACGCCTTTAGGGCAAGTTTTGAAAGTGCAAGATGTTCTAATTCTTTATAAGAAAATGTTTTTGCTTTGAAATCTTCAAAATCATCATCTTTTAAAAAATACACCTTGGCATTAATTTTATATTTGGTGTAAGAGTGTTTAAATTCACCTATGAATTTTGCATTTTTTTCTTTATTGTATTCTAAAAAATTATACATATTAAAATATAGCTTTTCTTTGCTTTTGATAAGCAAAAACTGCTCATTTTTTTGCACTATGAGTATATTTAAAATAATATTTTCATATTGAGTTTTTTTAGATACATGAAATTTTTCATATTCATTTTTTCCACTACAAAAACTCTCTATGGGGCAAAGCTTGCATTTTGCATTTTTAGGTAAACAAATCAAAGCCCCTATATCCAACAAAGCTTGATTATGATCAAATGCATTATCATAGTTTAAAAACTCTTTTGCTTTTTGCGTTAAAAGTTTAGAGTTTGGATTTTGCAAACTATAAAATCTACTCAAAACTCTTTTAATATTTGCATCCACAAAAGCTTTAGCTTGTAAAAAACCAAAACAAGCTATAGCACCAGCTGTATATTCTCCAATACCAGGAAGTTTTTGAAGCTCTTTAATGTCAAATGGTAATTTTGCATTAAATTCTTGCACACAAATTTTTGCACATTTATGTATATTCCTAGCTCTAGTATAATACCCAAGTCCTTGCCAAGCTTTTAAAACCTCATCTTCGCTTGCCATAGAAAGCGCTTTTAAAGAAGGAAATTTAGCTAAAAACTGAAAATAATAATTTTGCAAAACACTCTTTACTTGAGTTTGTTGTAACATAATCTCGCTAATATAAACAGCATAAGCATTGTCAATATTTTTTAGCTTTTTTAAATCATCCTCGCTACCATATTTTCTATATTCTTTATGCAAAATACGCCAAGGAAGGTTTTTTCTACCATTCTCGTTATACCATTTTAAAATACTTTCATGAATTTTTCGCATTAAAACTTTCTTTGTTTTTAAAAATTATACAATCTATTCTTAAAAGCTTTATGTTAAAATTAAAAAAATATTTTTAAAAAGGAGTAAAAATGAAAAGTTTTTTAAAAGGTTTAGGATTAGGATTACTTTGTTTAGTATTGTTTGTACTAGGAGTAGTTTTTAATACTGAATTTTTAGGTTTAAAAAATCATAATAAACAAAATGTAGAATTTTCAAGAAATATAGAAGTATCAAATGAAATCATGCCAAATGTTTTTAATGCTGTTTTAAATTTTAGTGCGAGCGAAGAACTTAGTAAAAAAACTATCATCTCTAGTGATGAAAAAAATCATATTGCTAAAACTTTCAAAGAAATTTCAGATCGTATTGCCAAAGAAGACTATTGTAAAGGTGGAAGTTATACTTTAGAGCCAAGTTATAATTATTATCAAGGAGTAAAAACACTTAATGGGTATAGATTGTATTCTAATTTCACTTGTCAAATCCCACAAAATAAAAATAAAGACTATGAAAATCTTATAAAAGATATAGAAAATATCAGCAATACTAATACTTTAATTTCTTTTAATACTAAAGCCTTGCAAGCAGGATTTGACGAAGCAACCTTAGAAGCAAACAAAGAAGATTTATATGATCTTGCGCTTAAAAAAGCTTTTGAAAAAGCTCAATATTATTCTAAAACTTTAACAAAAACTTGCATAGTAAAAAATGTTCATTTTGATAGTTGTAATATCAAATACAATTCTCCAAGTTTAGCAGCTAGTGCAGATAGTGTAGTGCTTCCTGTTATTAAAAATGAGAAGCAAAGCTTAAAAGCTAATGTGCTTTTTGTTTGTCAATAAATTTTATTTTGGCTTTATCTTGGGTTTTTATAATTTCTCATCATTAATTTAAAGGAGAAAAAATGAAAAAAATTATAGGTTTATTTATTATGGGTTCTTTAGCAGCCTCTTTAGCATTTAGTGCTGATTTTTCCAAAAAAAGCAATGATGAAATTTTAAATCTTGCAAAAAGCGTAAAAGCACAAGATCAAGCTGACTTAATTATAGAAATGAAAAAGAGAATGAATGAGATGAAATACAAAGACGCAAAAGTTTTTCATCAACAATTTAAAAGTAACTTACGCGAAAACATCTCTAAACTTTCTCATCAAGAAAGAAGTCAAAGAAAGGCTATCGTTCAAGAAGACATGCAAAAACTAACCGATGAAATGAGTGGCAAAGAAATACGAGATTTAAATTTACATCATTATAACAAAAATGAACACAAAGCCCATAAAATGAATCATCAAGGGCATGGTGCAAATCATGGAAATTGCTCAATGAGATAAAATGGCAGCAAAAATTCTACTCTTAGAAGATGATTTAAGCTTAAATGAAATCATCAATGAAGCCTTAAGCGATGAAGGTTTTAAAGTCTCTTGTGTATATGATGCACAAGAGGCACTAGAAAAAGCTTATGAAGAAAATTTTGATCTTTGGATTTTTGATGTTAAAGTTCCAAAAGGCAATGGTTTTGAAGTATTAAAGGAATTAAGAGAAAGTGCTAAAAACACTCCTGCTATATTTTTAACTTCTTTATCCATGCTTGATGATGTAAAACAAGGATTTTTATCAGGTTGTGATGATTATATTAAAAAGCCTTTTGATGTTGATGAGTTAATTATCCGTGTAAAAAATATCATTAAAAGAAATTTTAGTCATCAAAAAGAAGACTTAATCTTACTTAGCTCTTCAAAAAATATTTCTTTTGATCCTATCAATAAAACCCTTTATCAAAATGAAGAAATTATCAACCTAACTAATAAAGAAAAAGAACTCCTAGCTTTACTTTTAAAAAAACGCCCTCATTTTGTAAATATAGAAACTATTTTTGACGAAATTTGGAGTTTAGATGAAGAGCCTGTGATTATGAGCCTTAGGGTGTATATCAAAAATTTAAGAAAAATTCTTGGTAAAGACCTTATCATCAATCAAAGAAATATAGGCTATGCCATTAGGCTAGAAAATGAAAAGTGAAAACTTTAATAATACCATTTTTAAAATCCTAGCCCTTTATATCATCACAAGTGGCATATTTTTAACGATTTTTTTTATTACTTTTTATCAAAAAGAAGCAAATTATATACGATTAAATCAAATCACACACTCATACACTCACTATAATTATATTTTACAAAATATCATCGAAGCAAGACACGATAAAAATTTATTAAACAAAGATGATTTTTCTTATATTTCTAAAAAAATAAATACTCAATTTGCTATTGTTGCAAACAATCAAATCATTTTTAGTAATTTAACTTTTGATGCTTTAAAAATATTAACACAGCTTAAAGAAAACAACTTTATTTACAACGAAAACAAAAGATTATTCATAGATTTTTCAAGGATTAGAAATCTTAATACTTATATAGATACGAGTAATTTAAGAAAGCCAAAACACCATTCTCATTTTTTGAGACATAAAAATATCCATATCATTATAGAAACAGAAGATCTTGGCTTTAAAAAAGAACAATACCGCAAAGATAATTACAATAATTTAGATATTAACGATTATGCTAATGAACTTTGGAAACTAAAATTAAAAACTATTTTTTATACACTTATATGTATTTTACTACTTGCTATAATTGCTTATATACTCATCTTGCTTGTTTTTAAAAATATCAAAGAACAATTTAAAACACTCAATGATTTTATTAAAGATACCACACATGAAATTAACACGCCTTTGAGCGTGATTTTAGCTAGTATTAAAAAATTTGATGATACAAATTTAAATCCAAATAACACTAAAAAACTAAATCATATCAAACTAGCAAGTAAAAATTTAAATCATATCTATCAAAACCTCATAGCCTTAAATTTTTTCTTACAAAAAGAAAGTACAAAAGAAGATATAAATTTAAAAGAGCTTTTAGAACAAAGATTAGAATATTTTGACACTTTAATCTCTCAAAAAAATCTCATCATTGAAAAAGAGCTTTTAGAGCAAAATTTCTATGCAAATAAGGAAGAAATGCAAATTTTACTTGACAATCTTTTAAGCAATGCCATAAAATACACCAATACTAATAAAAAAATCTTTATTTGTTTAAAAGAAAAAACACTTAGTATTAAAGATGAAGGTCAAGGTATGAGCGCTAAAGAAATTACTCAAATTTTTACACGCTACAAACGCTTTAATCAAGACCAAGGTGGTTTTGGCATAGGCTTAAATTTAGTCAAACAAATAGCCGATAAAAACAATATCAACATAAAAGTTTTGAGTAAAAAAGATAAAGGAAGTGAATTTATACTTTCTTGGTAGGGATAAAAATGGAAATTTGCTTAGAAAAAATTAAAATAGATAACGTTTGGAAGGAATTTTTAAAAGAAGAGTTTTTAAAGCCTTATTTTTTAGAAATAAAAACTCATTATATCAATGCTTTAAATGAAAGAAAAACTATATATCCACCCGCGAATTTAATCTTTAATGCTTTTAATCTAACCCCTTTACAAAATTTAAAAATCATACTTTTAGGACAAGATCCTTACCACAACCCTCATCAAGCCATGGGTTTGAGCTTTAGCGTGCCAATGGGTGTTAAAATTCCCCCATCTTTACTTAATATCTATAAAGAATTGCAAGATGATTTAAACATCCCTATAGCAAAACATGGTGATTTAAGTAAATGGGCTAAACAAGGAATTTTACTTTTAAATTCTATTTTAAGTGTAGAAGCAAATAAACCTGCTTCACATGCACATTTTGGTTGGCAAAAATTTACCGATGCGGTTATATCAAAACTTAGCAATGAAAAAGAAGGATTGATATTTTTACTTTGGGGAAATTATGCTAAAAATAAAAAAAATTTAATCAACCCTCAAAAACACTTTATCCTAGAAGCAGCACATCCTTCGCCTTTAGCAAGAAATGCTTTTTTAGGTTGCAAGCATTTTTCAAAAAGTAATGAAATTTTATCAAAACTTGGTAAAAGTCTTATTGATTGGAATTTAAACCCTTAATTTACTTAAAACTTATATACTTTCAGAAATTTTCAAAAAAGGAATACAATGACTTGTCCAGTTTGTGTAAATACTGACTTATTGATGAGCGAAAGAAATGGAGTTGAAATTGATTATTGTCCAAAATGCCGTGGTGTTTGGCTTGATCGTGGTGAGCTTGATAAAATCATAGAAAGAAATTCTTCTCAAAGTACACAACAACCTCAACAACAAAATTATAACCAACAAGCAAACTACCATCATAATAACGGCTATAAATACAAGAAAAAAGAAAGTTGGCTTGGGGAATTATTTGACTTTTAAGCCCAAAGGCTTAAAAGTTTTTATATTTTTACTTTAATTAAAGCATTTTCTGCCATTTTTGGCACCCATAAATACTCACCATCAAAAAACATATCTGCAGGACCTTTTATAGAAGCCAAATCAAGTTTTATTTCTTTATTATCTTTTAGAGTATAAATATATCCTTGAAGATTTTTACCCCAACTTGACACTAAAAGATTTTTATTTTTATCATATACAATGCCATCAAATTGTTCTATTTTTTTGCTTAATTCTTGAATTTTCTTTGAATTTAAATCAATACTAATGATTTTCCCACCCGCTTTATCACTTGGATCATAACCTGCTACAAATAAAGTATTTTTATCTATTAACAATCCATTTGGGCCACCATATTTTGAATCTAAATGGATAAAGTTTTCATATTTTTTATCCTTTAAAAATACTTTGTGAATGTATCCTGTACCTGTGTCACTAACTAATAATGTGTCATTATTTAACACAGCAATATCATTTAAAAATACCGCATTTTTTATAGGAAGTTTGAAAATTTCTTTTTTATTTTTTATATCAAAACCATATAAAATATCAATATCAACCACATATAAAACATCACCTATTTTAGACATACCTTTTGGAGCATTAAGACCTTTTATAAATTCTAATTCCAAAATTTTTCCATCTTTATCTAATTTTGAAATAAAACCATCATTGTCTTTATTTAATGGAGTTAGCTCTTTTCCTACATTAGATACATAAACTGCATTTTTATCTACATATACACTTTCAGGATGTGCAAAACCTTTAAATTCTTGAACCTCTAAAGCATTTGCGCTGCAAAATGCAAATAAGGCCAAAGTTAAAATACTTTTTTTCATAATTGTTACCTTTCTTAAATTTTATTAACAAATTCTAATAAAAAACCAAAATAAAATCTATCATTTTTAAGATAAAAAATATAAGTTTTTTGACTTTTGTTCTTGTTTTGGGGTAATGCCATATCTTTTTTTATATCTTGCTATAAACCAAGCAGGAGAATTAAATCCAAGTTCATAACAAATTTGAGTGATATTTTTCGTAGAAAATTCAAGTAAAAATTTAGCTCTTTCAAAACGCTTATTATCAAGCCATTCTTTAGGAGTAATACCAAAACTTTGTTTAAAATTACGACTAAAACTTGCTATATCCATTTTACTAAATTTGGCCATAGAAGCTACACTTTCAAAGTCATTTTGACAATATGCAAACATCTTATAAAGCTCTAATTTAAAACCACTTAAAATGGCTTTTAAAAAAGCTAAAAACTCTGCATTATCTTCACTATATAATAAAGACAAAAATAATTCTTCAAATTTTAATCTAAGCAGATATTCATTTTTCTCATTAAATTCATTTATACAAGGTAAGAAAGACTCGAAAATACCTTTAGTTATCAGATTAGTTTTTAAACTAAATAAACTTTTAGCATATTTTGGAGAATCTAATTTACAAATTAATTCTTGATATTTAAAAATAAGTTCTATTAAAATACTTTCCTTAAAACACAAAATAATAGATTCATATATATTTTCATCATTTAAATAATCTCTAATAGAAAAAGAATTTTTTGTAAAAAACACAAGCTCATCTTTTTTTACATTAAACTGATTATCCATAGTATAAATACTTTTAGAACCTTTTAAAATAAATACTAAAGCATAATCTTTAAATACAACTTCTTGATTTTTATCATTTGAAAAATCTTTTTGATACCAACATAAAGAAAAAAAAGTATTTTTCAAAACATTTTGACTGATTTTTTCAAGATCTTTTGGAAAAATTAACATATATACCTTTTTATAAGTTTTTTGATTATTTATATAATACAATAAAAAATATTTTTTATTAAGAATTTATGTTACAATATAATTAATTTCAATTAAAAAAGGAGAAAAAATGAAAAAAATCATTCTAGGTTCTTTACTAGCATCAAGCTTTTTATTTGGAGCAAATTTAGAAAATTTTAATCCAAAAGCACAAAAAGATCATTTAGTTATCAAAATGGAAATTCTTGATAAAAAAGCTAATAAAGATGCAGGCGAAGTTGTAGCAGTACAAACTCCTTATGGGGTAGCATTTTATCCAAATCTTAAAGGTTTAGAAAGTGGAATTCATGGCTTTCATGTTCATGCAAATGCTGATTGTGGAGCAACTGATAAAGGTTTAGGTATGAAAGCAGGTGGACACTGGGATCCTGAAAAAACAGATGCTCACTCAAGCCCATGGGATGATAAAGGTCACAAAGGGGATTTACCACCACTTTATGTAGAAAAAGATGGTAAAGCAACTAACCCTGTATTAGCACCAAAAATCAAAACTCTTGATGAGCTTAAAAATCATGCTCTAATGATACATTTTGGAGGAGACAATCACAGCGATCATCCTGCAGCACTTGGCGGTGGCGGTGCTAGAATGGCATGTGGTGTTATAAAATAAAAATCTAAAGGCTTTTTAGCCTTTAGTGTTATTTAAAAAGCTTAGTAAAATCAAAATCACCCATAAAATCATGGCTTGATCCGCCAAAACTTTGACTAGGACTATAAGTAGCAATAGCCACTGCAAGCTCACTGAGCATAGAAGCTATTTCTTCTCTTTTATCGACTATATAAGCTTTCATACCTTCATAATCACTAGTTTCTAAAATTTTTAAAGGATTATAAATTTCAAAAGCAAATGCCTTTGAACCAACATTTACATTATAATTATTATCAAATAAAGCATTACCTAAAAATGAGCAATTATCTACTATTTTCAAACTTTCACTAGCAATTAAAACTTTATCTTGCACATCTTCATAGTTTTTATCTTCTAGAAGTTTTGAAATTTTTTTCAATGAGGAATCTAAAATTTGCAAAGCACCTATAAAGTCATTAGCATCAGTAATATCTTCACTAAATTTTTGCGTTTGATGTTTTAAATTTGCACCATCTATACTTGAACCTACTTGTCCTAAATGTTTTTGTAAGATTTCTAATTCATCTCTCATAATACACCTTCCTTGTTATTGCTATAACAAGAAAAGCATTTTTTATTCCAAATTTTGATCTACCCAAACTCTAAAATCTTTAGCAAAAAGCAAAAAAACCTCATCATAGTTTTGGATTAAAATTTGAGGATTATTATCATTTAATTCTTTTTCATAGTAAAAGTACTTACTCGCTATAAGTTTTTTAGTGTTTATTTGCACTAAATTTAAATTAATACCAAACTTTATTTTAGAATGCAACTCATCACTAAAATCTTGCTCTAAAATATCCACTTTACTTTCTAAAACATAATCAGCACTAGCTAGACTATCTTGATTTAAAACTGCTTTAAATACCCCCAAATCTTGCAAATGAAATTCCAAAAAAGATTTTATCATTAAAGCAGGATTTTCTTTCCAAAAATGATAAGCATAGGTATTGATAGTATAATCTTTTTTATAAAAAATTTCATTAGTATAAGCTAAGCCTTTAGGTAAGGAAACTATAATAGTTGCATTTTTTTTATTTTGACTTTGCTCTAGCTTTTCTAAATTAATACTAAAATATTTATTTGCAGGCAAAGTTTGACTTGGATTAATCAAAGAGCAAGCACTAAAAAAAATAGCTATTAAACTAATATATAAATATCTCATTTTATTCTCCTGGAGCATATTGAGTAGCCTTATCTTTATAAATTATATCTGAAGGATTTTGCTTTAAAATATTTAGTAATTGCGTAAAATCTAAAAACAAAACTCTTAAAATATCTAAATTTTCATTTAAGAGCATTCTACTTTTATTAAGCTCATTAAGTTGACCATTAGCATTGTTTAAAAAATTTGAAAATTCATCTGCACTTTTGCCAAGTTTAGAGCTTGTTTTATTTAAATTTGCTAAGAATGCTGGTACATTAGCATTTAAATGTGCAGAAAATTCTGATGAATTTTGCAAAATTTGCTCTATGTTTTTTAAATTTTTATCACTTAAGAGTTTTTCTAATTTTATTTTTGAACTTGTGATTAGTTCTAATAAATTTGAAGTTTGCTTATCTATGCTTGCAAAAAAACTTTCTTTTGATTTTATAATAGGATAAACATCATCACCTGCTCTCAAAACACTAGCTTCCTCACTACCTCCTGCAAGCTGAATAAATTTAAATCCTGTTATGCCTTGAATTTGCAAACTTGCATAAGTATCTGTTTTAACAACCAAACTAGAATCAAGCTTAACTAAAATTTTTACTCTTAGTTGCTTACTTGAGCTATCTATACTGATATTTTCAACACTTCCAACATCTACTCCTAAAAATTTAACTGGAGCTTTTACACTAAGTCCTGCAACTGATTCTTCCATATAAATTTCATAATATTTAAATGATTTTTCATCTTTTAAATTTCCATACCACACTATAAAAAACAAACTGATAAAAAATAACACACAAACAAAAATTCCAATCAAAATATAATTTGCTTTGTTTTCCATTATCGCATAAACCTCTCATAAAGTCTTGGATTTTGCTCTTGCAAAGCCTCGACATTTCCCAAAAAACCAACTTTTTTTTCTTCTATAATCAAAAAGCGGTTTAAAACATTTTTCATACTCTCTTTATCATGAGTAATTAAGACTACACATAATTTAAAGCTTTGTTTTAAACTCAAAAGCAACTCATCAAATTCTCTTGAGCTATAAGGATCAAGCCCAGAAGTTGGCTCATCTAAAAAAAGTAATTTAGAATCAAGTGCCAAAGCTCTAGCTATGGCCACTCTTTTTTTCATACCCCCACTTAACTCACTTGGATAAAGCTTTGCCACGCTCTCATCAAGCCCTACCATCTTAAGCTTCATCATAGCTATTTCTTTAATGTCGTTTTTACTAAGTTTTGTGTATTCAACCAAAGGTATGCTAATGTTTTCAAGTATATTAAAAAAGCTAAATAATGCTCCATATTGAAAAACAACACCCCATTGTTTTTGCAAAAACAAAGCATCTTCATCGCTTATATTTTTTAATCTCTTGCCTAGAATTTCATACTCACCCTTATCAAAATGCTCAAGCATTAACATTTGTCTTAAAAGCACAGATTTGCCGCTACCACTACCACCTAAAATACCAAAAATTTCATTATCTTGCACTTCAAAGCTAATATCTTCATGCACACATTTACTTCCAAAATAAGTGCTGATATTTTTAGCCTTTATAATCAAAATCCAGCCTTTGTCAAAAATACAGAGAAAATCGCATCAAAAGCTATTACCCAAAAAATAGCATTTACCACACTTTTTGTCGTATAAACACCTATACTTTCGGTAGTTTTTTGTACAAAAAATCCTCTAAAACAAGCAATAGAAGCAATCAAAAATCCAAAAATAGGTGCTTTTATAAGTCCTATGATAATATGTTTTAGCTCCACTGCTTCTTTAAAACGACTCATAAACTCACTCGCACTAATTTCTAAACTAAACCAAGCAACTACAATTCCACCTATAATACTTAAAATATCAGCTACTATTACTACCAAAGGCATAGCAAGCGCTAAAGCTAAAACTCTAGGTAAAATGATAAATTCACTTTCTTTAAAACCCATAGTTTTCATCGCATCAATTTCATCAGTAAGTTTCATTACTCCAATTTGAGCTGTATAAGAACTTGCACTCCTGCCTGCAATAACAATAGCACTAATTAATGGTGCAAGCTCTCTAGTGGCAGAAATTCCCATTAAATCGACAATATAAATATTAGCTCCAAATTGTGCAAGTTGATACGCAGCTTGATAAGCAAGCACCACACCCACAAGCAATGAAGTTAGCATAATAATAGGTAAAGCATTAATAGCGCTATTTTCTACATGATATAAAAATGCCTTAAAGCGAAGTTTTTTAGGGTTTAAAAGTGTTTTAAAACAAGTATAAATAATAAGTCCTATGAAATTTAAAAACTGCACTAAAATTGTAAAAGAATTTGCAACTTTCTTTCCTAAATTTTCAAAAAAATCTTTGATTGTTTTTTTATCTTCATAAGAATCACAAAAGCTTTTGTAGTGTTTTTGACAAAGTTCAAAAAGCTTAGCATGCTCACTTTTAAGATTTATCCTACTAAGCTCAAAACCTTTTTGCTTAAATTCATTTTCTAAAGCTAGAAAATACCTAATTCCGGCAGTATCTATAAAATCTAAATTTGCAAAATCAAAAATAATATTTTTTTGAGTAGGAAAATCTAATTTTTCCAATTTTCCTACGCTTGTTTTATCCCATATACCAAAGACGCTAAAAATGCATTCTTGATTTTTAACATCTTTGATTATTTTATTTTTCATTACATAGACTTAAAATATATGAGCTTAATTTCTCCTCACTAAATCCAAAATGCTCAAATACATCTTTATCTTTACCACTCTCACCAAAACTTTCTATACCATAAAGCTCATCACAAATTCTATAAAGCTCGTTTGAATTTGCAGCTTCAACACCTACAACCTTACCTTGTAAAATTCTTTCTTTATAAGATTTTTCTTGAGCAATAAATAACTCATAACAAGGCATAGAAACCACATTAGCAATCACACCTTTTTCTTTTAAAATCTTAGCTGTTTTTACACATAATGACACTTCACTACCACTTGCTAAAAGTGTAAATTTCGCATTTGTGTTTTCTTCTAATAAATAAGCCCCATTTTCAACATCTCCAAAAACAGGCTCGCTTAAAGCACTTAACTTTTGACGCGATAAAACAAAAACACTTGGCATATTAGTTTTAAGTGCAATCTGCCATGCTTTTACATTTTCAACCCCATCAGCTACTCTAAATGTCAATGAATTTGGCATAGCTCTAAAAGTGCTAAGCTGCTCTATAGGTTGGTGTGTTGGACCATCTTCACCTACACCTATACTATCGTGAGTAAAGATGAAAAAGTGTTTAGCCCTCATCAAAGCTGCTATTCTTGCAGCAGGTTTTAAATACTCACTAAATATAAAAAAGGTAGCACAATAAGGCAAAAACAAACCATATCTTGCAAAAGCATTTGATATAGCAGCCATTGCATGCTCTCTTATACCATAGTGGATATTTTTTCCATTTGGAAAATCGCCCATATCTTTGAGTTCAGTTTTATTTGATGGACCTAAATCTGCACTACCACCTAAAAATCCCGGTAAGGCTTTAGCAATAGCATTTAAAATCACACCATTGCTATCTCTAGTAGCTAAATCTTGTCCTTTAAAATCAGGAAATTGTATTTTTGAAAAATCAGGCTCTAAAAGCTCTTTTAGCAATGCTTGCTTCTCTGCATTTAAATTTTGCACTTTTTGATTCCATTTAGCTTGTGCTAAATCCCCAAGTTCTATTGCCCCGCTAAAGCGAATTTTAACTTCTTCTGGGATTTCAAAAGTTTTTTGTGGATCAAAACCTAAAGCCTCTTTTGCCTTTTTTATAAGCTCTTCGCCCAAAGGTGCTCCGTGAGAATGATGACTTCCCTCAAGATCTAAAGCTCCTTTAGCTATAGTAGTATGAGCGATAATCAAACAAGGCTTTTTGCTTTCTTTAGCAGTTTTTAATGCTAAATCAATTTGCTCAAAATCATGCCCATCTATCTCAAGTACTTCAAAATTTTGCGCTCTAAAACGCTCTTTTACATTTTCATTAAAAGCAATGGCCACATCACCTTCAATTGAAATATTATTGCTATCATAAATGATGATTAAATTATCAAGGTTATGTACACCTGCTAAAGAACAAGCCTCATAAGAAATTCCTTCTTGTAAATCTCCATCACCGCATAAACAATATACTTTATGATTGATAATATCCTCACCCAAAAGCAAACTTGCTTTTTTGGCTGCCATAGCAAAACCAACCGCATTTGCAATGCCTTGTCCTAAAGGCCCTGTGGCGATTTCAACACCTGGAGTGAAAACTTCAGGATGACCTGGGGTTTTAGAGTGTAATTGACGGAAATTTTTTAAATCTTCTAAACTTACATCATAACCGCTCAAATGTAAAAAGCTATAAAGCAAAGCACTAGCATGACCACCTGAAAAGACTAATCTATCGCGGTTTAACCATGTAGGATCTTTTGGATTATGCACTAAATGAGTACTTAAAACACTTATAATATCTGCTAAACCCATTGGAGCACCTGGGTGGCCTGAATTTGCTTTTTGCACCATATCCGCACATAAAAATCTTATAGTGTTGGCTTGTTTTTGTAACATTGTTTAACCTTTTAAATATTTATCAATCAAAATTTGAAGCTCATTAGCAAGCTTAGAGTCTAAATTTTTCATTTTTTCTTCACATAAAGCAATTTTATCATCTTTTGCCTTTTTAGCACCTTCTAAACCTAAAAGTTTAACAAAAGAATTTTTATGCAAATCATTATGAGTTGGCTTTCCTGCTTCTTGAGTATCTAAAGTCGCATCGATAATATCATCTTTGATTTGAAAAACCAATCCTATCAAAAGCCCTATTTCATAAATTTGCTCGCATTCTTTTTCATCTAACTCACAAATTTCACAACCCATTTTTAAAGCCGCTGCAATCAATCTTGCAGTTTTATGAATGTGCAAAAACTCAACTTGCTCTAAATTTAAAGGCATATCTTCAAAATAACAATCAATAGCTTGCCCAATAATCATACCGCCAAGCCCTGCATTAAAGGCTAGAGTTTCTATGAGTTTTAATCTAACATTTTCTTTTAAATCAAGCTTAGAAAGAAGTAAAAAAGCTTGAGTATTTAAAGCATCGCCCACTAAAATAGCCGTAGTTTCATCGTATTTTTTGTGTAAAGTTTGCTTTCCTCTACGCAAAGAAGCATCATCCATAGCGGGTAAATCATCATGTATTAAAGAGTAAGTGTGGATAAATTCCAAAGCCAAAGCTGCATTTAAAGCCTTTTCAAACAAAGCAGGATTTTTAGCATTAACTATACCCAAAAGCAGTTGGGCTCTAAAATGCTTCCCACCAGCTTCTAACATCCATTTTAAAGCTTCATTAAAAAATGGATGAAAACTTTGAGTTTTAGGAAAATTTTGCTCTAAATGCTGTTTGAATTTTTCTAAAATCACTTATTTAGCCTTATAAAAAAGTCAAAGTATCCTTTATTAAAATGCTCAAAGTCATTATTTTTCGCTGAAGGGATATTGCTTGCTTGTCTTGAGACTAGAATATCAAAAGTATTAGCTTGAGCTAATATGGCTTGAAGTTCATTAAAATTGTTGATTTTTTGATTATTAATTCTTAAAATCTTATCCCCTTTTAAAAATCCAGCCATTTGTGCTTTAGAATTTGGAGTAACTTCTGTAACATTCATTTTCATATCTACGCGTAATCCTAGATTACTATAAAAAGAACTTGGCTTAGCTTGAACCACTTTTTTAGGCTTAGCAAATGCACCCAAGTCTTTATCAAAAACCATAGTGGAGATATTAACATCTTTATTATCTCTTAATACATTAAAGTATAAAGTTGCACCGCGATCAGCAAATAAAATTTTTTCATTTAGTTTTCTTAAATCATCATAAGCTTGTCCATCGACACTCACAAGCTCATCATTAAGTAAAAATTGTCCATTTTTACGCACATTTTTAACATAAATTTTGCCATCACGCATATCAAAATCCACACCTATATCACCCCAATAAGCATCAGGATATTTTGCAAAGTGTTTTAAATAACGATTACCTATAAGTTTGCCATCTTCTAAACTTATACCAAGCATTTTACAACACGGCGAGTTAAGCTCTCCGATTTTAGAAGCAAAGTCAAGTTGATCACGCTCTGTCAAACTTTGCCCAAAATACTTCAAATGCCCTATATAGCTTTTATTGCTATCTAAAATTCCCACCCAACTATTGCGTGTTAAATCTTCTTCATTTCCCATAGGTGCAGGAATTAAACTAAAATCTGTTTTTACTAAATACAAATTTAAAAAGGGATCATATTTAGTATAGCTGTTTAATTTCGCGTTTTTAGTTTTAACTACTGCTAAAGTATTTTCATTTAAAGCAAAGGCAGGTAAGCCCTCATAAATCAACATACTAGCTTTATTTTTTTCATAACAACCCAAAAAATCATTAAAAGTCGGTCTTGGCACAGCAAAAAGTGTGCAAACTACACCCAAAATACAAAGTAAAATTCTCATAGCATTCCCATTCCGCTAAATAAATTACTAGCCATTGATTTTTTATTTTGTTCTACCATTTTCATCACATCATTAATCGCTGCTATTAGTAAAATTTGCATAGACTCTTTATCTTCTAACAAAGAATCATCAATGTTTATATCGATGATTTCACCTTTTCCATTAGCACTAACTTTTACTAAACCACCACCGCTTTTTGCACTAAATTCTTTTTTTAAAGCTTCTTGCTCTAATTCATTTGCTTTTTCTTGAGCCTTAGTTAAAAGCTCGCCCATTTTAGAAAAATCCATATTTTCAAACATTTATTTTCCTTCTTTTAATATCTCTAATACTACTTCTTTATCGTTAAAAGGATATTTTACACCCTTGATTTCTTGATAAGTCTCATCGCCCTTACCCAAAATCACTACAAAATCATCTTTTGTTTTAAGCTCTAATGCTTTTTTGATTGCTTCTTTTCTATCACATTCTACAAAAACACTCTCATCTTTTTCTATACCATTTAAAATATCATTAATTATATCCATTGGCTCTTCTGAACGCGGATTATCACTTGTGATGATGAGTTTTTTAGCATAGTGTTTGGCAACTTTAGCCATTAACGGACGCTTAGTTTTATCTCTATCTCCCCCTGCTCCAAAAACCACAATCAAATCACGATATTTTAAAGCATCTAAAACTTTTTCTATGCCATCGGGCGTATGAGCAAAATCTACAATCACATCTTTTGCAACCACTTGCATTCTACCCTCAATGCCACCAAAATTACTAATGGCCTTTTCAAGCTCTTTTAAATTTGGCTTAACAAGTTCATTTACACAAGCGCTTGCGGCCAAAAGATTATAAAGATTAAAAAGCCCCACCAAAGAAGAATCAATCATAAAAGTTTCTTTACCAAAATTTACCACAGCTTCAATGCCATTTTTTAAAGCATAAGCTTTAATGTGATAATAACTTGGATTTTCCACTCCATAAGTAAAAGCACCTTTGACATTAAAATTTATAGCTTTTGCATCTTTGTTGATAAATTTCATACACTCATCGGTAAAAAAACTTTCTTTTGCCGCTTGGTAGTTTTGAAAATCCCCATGAAAATCTAAATGATCTTGAGTGATATTAGTAAAAATTTTAGCCTTAAACTCAAGCCCTTCAATGCGATTTTGCACTAAAGCATGCGAGCTTACTTCCATAATCAAAAATTCACATTTTTCCTTACTTGCTAAAGATAAAAACTCTAAGGTTTGTAAAATAGGAGCAGTAGTTAAGCCTTTTGGAGTGATATTTTTATCATTTATAAAACTACCCCTAGTTCCCATTAAGGCACATTTAAAACCTAAATCAAGCAAGATAGAGTAAATAGCTCCCGCGGTAGTTGTCTTGCCATTTGTGCCTGTAATGCCTATGATTTTAATACTTTCATCTATATTTAAAAGCTTCTTGCATTCGCCAATGCCAATAACTTTTGCTTGTTTTTCTAAAGCTTGATGAAGAAATTTTTCATTTTGAGTAGTTTTTAAGAAAAAACAATCTTTTTCGCATTCATTAGAATTATCACAAATGAAAGTATTTTCAATCTTTACTATCATAATTTAATTCCTTGATTTTCTCACTAAGCTTAATAAATCTATAATTAGAATAAAAATGCGCTGAAACATCTTCCATATAAGCTACGAGCATATCTTTATAACCATGTTCTAAAAGCTTTTCTAAAAAATCCACAAAATCTTCTTTATCGTTAATAATAAGTTTATTAGATATTATAACATTTTCTAAAGCTTGTTTAAACCCGACTTTTGCTTCGCTAAGTAAAAAATCTTGATAACTCAAGCCCTCAAAATCTTCGCTATCTTCTTCAAACTGCACACTTTGGCTAAGATTAATGAGTTTTTCTAAGTCTTTATCTACTTTAGTATTTTTATAATTTTGCATAAAAAATTCAAAAAAAACAAAAGCTTCTTCAGGGCTTTTTAAAGCCAAATCACAAATATTAATAAAAGTTAAAAGTCTCTTATTTTTACGCTTTTCATAAGCAAGAGAAAAATACATCTTAGCATTTTTAAAATCTTTTTTGTAAAAACATTCTATGGCTATTTTTTTATAATTTTGCAAATTCGCTTTCCCCACCTGCTAAATTTACTATAGTAATATCTGGATGTATATCGATTTTAAGTTGTTTTTCCAAGCCATATTTCAAAGTCGTCCCACTAGCTGGGCAGCCATGACAAGCTCCGGTTAGCTTCACATAAACTACACCATTTTTCACACCCAAAAAATCAAGCCCTCCGCCATCATTTTCTAAAATATGCATAGTTTTAGCTAGACTGGCTTTTACAGGTTCGATTAATTCCTCATCACTAAAAGGCATATTCATAATTTTTCCTTGATTATTTTTAGTTTAATTTTATCTTATTTGCCTTTAAAAAATGTAAATTATTGTTTATTTTAGACTTTTTGCTATACAATGGTAAAAAGACTTTAGGAAATTTTATGCAAAAACACACCCAAATAAAAGGTTTTGAAAAACTCAAACTCATTATCATACTAGGCTTTTTATCTGCCATAGCACCACTTTCAACTGATATGTATTTACCTGCTTTAAATGAAGTAGAAAAAAGCTTTCAAACAAATTCTTTTTACACTCAACTTTCTCTTGCAAGTTTTTTCATCGCCTTTTCTTTAGGTCAGCTTTTATATGGACCATTAAGTGATGTATATGGCAGAAAAAAACCTTTATACATAGGACTTTTTATTTTTATTTCTTCAAGTATTGCTTGTGTTTTAGTTGATTCCATTCATGCTTTTATAGCTTTGCGTTTTTTTGAAGCTTTAGGAGGTTGCGTGGGTGTAGTCGTAGCAAGAGCTATAGTAAATGATGTTTTTAAGCTTAAAGAAGCAGCAGGAGTTTATGCTTTGATGATGGTTTTTACTTCTTTAGCGCCTATGCTTTCTCCTACTTTTGGTGGAATTTTACTTGAATTTTTTTCTTGGCGTAGTATATTTTTGACATTGTTTATCTTAGGTTTTATTTTATTTTTACTTGTTATTTTTGTTCTAAAAGAAAGCAATCACAACACCCAAGGAAAAAAATTCAATCACAAAGAGGTTACAAAAAGTTACAAAAAAGTTTTAAAAGATCGCCGTTTTGTAGTGTATTTGCTTTGTGGAAATTTAATATTTGCAGGTTTTTTTGCTTATTTAACCGGCTCATCTTTTGTTTTTACACGCGTTTTTGGATTAAGCGAGCAACAATACGCAGCCCTTTTTGGAGCTCATGCTCTAAGCTTTGTTATATGTGCAAATATCAATGCAAGATTAGTCCTTAGATTTTCTCCTTATTATATACTCCCTAGAGCGCTTATGGTAATTACTTTTTTAACTTTTTTACTCATTTTGGGTGCAACTTTTGAGCTAGGTTTTTGGGCTTTTGAAATTCCTTTGTGTTTTATCATAGCAAGTTTGGGTTTTATCCTGTCAAATACCACAACCTTAGCTATGGCAAGATCAAAACAAAATGCAGGCAGTGCTTCAGCACTCTTAGGTGCAGCACAATTTGCTATGGCGGGAGTAATGGCATTTTTAGTAAGTCTTTTAAATGCTAATACACCTATATTTTTATCACTTATTTTAGGAACTTGCACATTTTTATCTTTGATTTCTTATCTAAGTTTGATTAATAAAAGAAAGTTAAATAAAATCAAAAAGAAGTTAAGCGTGATTTCTCACGCTTAATTAAGCAATATTTTTGAAAAGATTCACTGACTATATCGAACCTTTTTCAAAAAACTTTATATCAATAAACAATATTTATATTTTTCTTGATAATTTTAGTGTTTTTGATCATAATAGCAAAACAAAATATTTTAAATTTGCAATGATTAAAACTATTAATAGATGATTAGCTTTATAAATTTTTATTTTAACTTGTCGATATGCAAATCATGCTACTCACTCCTTAAGGCAAGAAAGAAGTGAGTTAGCAATAGATTGAAGGCTTCAAGGCTATCAAGTATTACAAGGCTACCTCGATAACCTTGTAAAGCTTGATCCCAAGGTTTTAAAAACCTTGGGTTAAGATTATTGTTTTAATTGAAGCAAAGTATTTAAAAGCTGATCACTTGTGGTAATCGTTTTTGAGTTTGCTTGATAACCCCTTTGGATTACGATAAGCTCAGTTAATGCACGACTTAAATCCACGTTTGACATTTCTATAGCTGAGCCTTTTAAGCCCCCTCTACCACCTTCGCCCGCATGACCTATGGTAGCTGTTCCTGAGTTTGCTGTCGCTTTATAAAGGTTATTACCCATTTCTTCAAGACCCATATTATTTGGGAAAGTAGCTAGAGCAACCTTAGCTAGCGCTAGAGTTTTACCATTTGTAAATTCTCCATAGATATAACCATTCTCATCAGTTCTTAATGCATCTGGCTTTAGATTACCCCCTGTGTAACCATCTGTTTCTTGTTTAGTGGTAGCTGAGTCTTTATCATAGCTTGTTAAACCATCAAAACCACCTGTTGTTCCAAAGTCAAGTTTGATTACTTGATCAGGTTTTGAGCCGTTATTTCCAGTGAAGTTTAATACATTTGGTGTATAGCTTTGAAGCGAGCCATCATTACCAAATCTTAAATTTCCTACTACTATATTTCCCGGAGCACCATCACCACTGAAATTAATCTCTGCAGGTTCAGGCACTGAGATGATGATAGACCATTCAGCCCCACCATCTGCTGTTTTAGTTTGTTTGGTAAATTGCACAGTTAGCTCATGTCTAGTTCCTAATGAGTCAAAGATTTCTATACTAGCAGTATGAGCTGATAAATACATGTCTTGAGAATACTTTTCATTATTGCCTGCGTTGAAATTTCCATCTAAGGCACTAAACATAGCTGTGAATTTATCATTAGTAGAAATTTTATTAGCTTCATTAGAATAACCCGTAACTTTAAAAGTCATATCTTTTGCACCATCTTGAGCAGGATTGGTAATTTTAAATCTACCATCATTTTCTACTACTACTTTTACACCAGCATTAGCATCATCTTGTTCTCTTTGCCCATTTCCATCATAGTCTACAGCCCACCTAGCATCTCTTTGTAAAAGCTCTCTTAAATCCTCAGTAGTATGGAAGGTTCTTCTTCCTGCCATATCAGGCCAAGTATCTATTTCATTTGGATCAGGATTAGCCCCTATATCTACATTATTTGCACTATAAATATATTCATGAGCTGTCACAACACTTATAGGTCCATTTTGTCCACCCAAAATAGTATTTCCAGCCCCAGGTGGTTGCAATTGTGCTATGTCTCCAGTAGGTCTTATAGCTTGTCCTGCTGTATTAGCCCCTGCATTAACACTGATATTAATATTTTTTGTTTTAGATGTAGTTCCTGTGCTGTTATCATTGGTAAATGTCATTCTACCATCTACTATAGAAGCTACTACGCCTGTTTCTGATGTCTTAGCATTGATAGCATTGATAAAAGTATCTTGTCCCACGCCTGTAGCTTGAATTCTGGTTCCATTAATAGTTATATCTAAAGTAGCAGGCACTTGAGTTCCATCAGCTCTAGTAAATCCCCAAAATGTATAGTCTGTATCAATTTGAATATCAGCAGCATTTGTTGGTAAGCTGGTATTAAATTGTTGAGTAGATTGCCACTTAGCATCCGCATAACTCACCCATATACCTTGCCCATCTCTTAGGTTCAATCCTTCACCTTGGGCATTAAATACTACACCCATATCCACACCTTTTTCGGTTACTTGGGCTCCACTTTTTGAAGTAGTATAAAACTCAGTATGTCCAGTATCATTTTCATCTACAGTTGTTCCTGTATCTTCCCTATGACCATGAGTAGAATCTAATGCATAGATAGGACGCTTAGCAGAAGCATTCATACCTAAAGTATTACCACTATCTAAATTTGCTGTAAGGCTTACTGAAGTACTTGCTCTAGCAGGCATACTCATACCAGGTGGGATAACTATATCTTGCACTGAAGTTGAAGAGTCAATTTGCCCTGTTTCTTGATTATAATTCCAACCTTGAACGGTGTAGCCGTTATTATCTACGAAATTTCCTACTGCGTCTGTTTTAAAGTCCCCTGCACGGGTGAAAAACTGCGTAGTGCCACCATCATTTGAAACGATGAAAAATCCATCACCATTGATAGCCATATCGGTGTTTTTGTCTGTAGTTTGGATATTACCTTGAGAGTGAATTCTAGTAGTAGAATTTACACCTGCACCAAGTCCAACTTGCATAGGGTTTTTACCACCTAGGTTGCCATCTGGAGCTGTAGCTATCTTAGAAGTTTGACTCATAAGCGTTGAGAAATCCGCACGAGAATATTTAAAACCAAATGTATTAACATTGGCTATGTTATTACCTTCTACATCCATTGCGTATTGGTGTGCTTGGAGTCCTGAAACCCCAGCCCAAAGAGATCTCATCATAATTAAATCCTTTAAAAAATATTGCTTTGTGATTACTTCACAATCTACTATTGCTTAGCCAAGACAAAGCAATAAGTGTTCCAAAAATGTAAATAAAATGAAATTAAAAAGTAGAAAATAAATCAAAAAGTAGATTTTAATGTGTAAAGTTTTTTTAAAATTACTCGATATAGCTAGTGAATCTTTTCAAAAATATTGCTTAATTAAGCGTGAGAAATCACGCTTAACTTTTATTTCTTTCTTTTAATTTAGCAATCACATCATTTAAACTCAAATCCGCATCAGCTAATAACACTTCTAAATGATAAAGTAAATCAGCAGCTTCATTTATCAACTCATCTTTATCTTTAATAGTAGCAGCCAAAGCGGTTTCAACGCCTTCTTCACCTACTTTTTGTGCTATGCGTTTAGTGCCTTTTGAAAAAAGTTCAGCCGTGTAAGAAGAGCTTGCACAAGTGTTTTTGCGTGAGTTGATAAGTCTTTCAAGACGCGATAAAAATACAAAATCAGCTTTTTTAGAAAGCGTTTCAAAACAAGAAGTATCGCCTGTATGACAAGTAGCGCCTTGAGCTTTTACAAGGATTAAAATACAATCTCTATCACAATCAAGTCCCATATCTATGATATGCAAGAAATTCCCACTTTGCTCACCTTTCATCCACAAACGCTCTTTAGTGCGTGAGTAAAATACAACCTTTTGGTGCTTAAAACTCTCTCTTAGAGCTTGTTCATTCATAAAACCTTGCATTAAAACTTCACAAGAATGATAATCTTGGATTATCACAGGGATAAGGTTATTTACCTTTTGCCAATTTATGCTTTTTATAAATTCTTCTTCATTTATACCCATAGTTTTTCCTTTTAAATACGAATTTGTATGCCTTGATCTTTTAAAAATAGTTTTAATTCTTTAATATCTATAAGTTTTTTATGAAACACTGAAGCTGCTAAAGCTCCATCAACACCAAGTTTAAAAGCTTCCAAAAAATGCTCTTTAGCTCCTGCGCCACCGCTTGCTACTAAAGGCACAGGACAAATTTGTCTAACCTTAGTAAGTTGATCTAGATCATATCCCTTTCTCATGCCATCTTGATTCATCATATTTAGCACGATTTCGCCAGCCCCTAGCTCACATACTTGCTTTACCCAATCTAGTGTTTTTTTACCACTATGATGAGATTTGTTCTCATCTCCAGTGTATTTATAGACTAAAAGCTCGTTGTTTTCATCTTTAAAAGTATCTATACCTACAACTACGCATTGCACTCCAAAGCTTTTTGCAAGGCGTGAGATTAAATCAGGATCATTTAAAGCAGGAGAATTAATAGAAATTTTATCAGCACCATTTGCTAAAAGTTCTTTTGCGTCATCTTCGCTTTTTATACCCCCTGCGACGCAAAATGGTATAGAGATATTTTGTGCTACTTTGCTTACCCAAGCTCTATTGATACGCTCATTCTTGGCTGAAGCTGTAATATCATAAAATACAAGCTCATCAATGCCATTTTGTGAGTAAAATTTAGCAAGTTCTATAACATCTCCCATATCTTCATGATTTTTAAACTGCACCCCTTTAACTACTCTACCATCTTTTACATCTAAACATGCAATTATGCGTTTTGTAAGCATTCTTGAGCCTCCTTTATGCTAAATTCTTTATCAAGCAAGGCTTTACCTACGATGATACCACTTACTATGCCATTTAGCTTTTTAAAATCTTCTAAGCTCGCCACGCCTCCACTTGCTTGGGTTTGCAAATGTGGGAATTTCTCATGCAAAGCTTTGTATAAAGTGATGTTTGCTCCACTCATCGTGCCATCTTTAGAAATATCTGTGCATAAGATATGTTTTACATCTTTATAAAAATTTAAAAGCCCAAACAAACTCTCATCGCTTGTTTTACTCCATGCATCAACAGCCACAAAAAACTCATCTTTAACGCAAATACTATCAAGCGCTAAGACTATACTTTCTACGCCAAATTCATTTAAAAGCTCTTGCGTAAGGGGCTTATTTTTAACCGCTAAAGAGCCTATAACTACGCGTTTAACACCGCTATCAAACAAAGCTTTAACTTCATCTTTAGTGCGAATTCCTCCACCTACTTGAAGATTTACTCTAATCTTAGAAGCTAGGTTTTCTATGAGTTTTAGTTGTCTTTTGCTAGGATCTTTTGCACCACTTAAATCCACCAAATGAAGCCAAGCAATGCCTTGAGCCTCATACTCTTGAAATTTAACTAAAGGATCGAAGCTATATTCTTGCTTTTTAGCATAATCTCCTTTATAAAGCCTTACTACTTTACCATCTATTAAATCCAATGCTGGAATGATTTGAGTTTGCATTTTTACCTACATATTTATGAAATTTTTTAATAATACTTCGCCCGCTTCGCCGCTTCTTTCAGGATGAAACTGCACACCATAAAAATTGTCTTTATTTAAACTTGCACTAAATTTAGCAGAATACTCACACTCTGCGATGGTGTATTCATTTAAACTCACACAATAACTATGCACAAAATAAAAATAAGCTCCATCTAAGCCTTTAAAAAGCTCATGTGAGCTAAAGACTTGATTCCACCCCATATGTGGGAAAGTAAAATTTGCTTTTTCTTGGAATTTTTGTGTCTCGAAAGGCATAATACCAAGTGTTTTTTGGTGTAATTCTTCTGAAAATTTACCCAAAATTTGCATACCAAGACAAATGCCTAAAAGTGGTTTTGTGGTAGTTTGGATAAAATTTTCTAAATTAAGTGCTTGTAGATTAGCCATTGCTTTAGCTGCTGTGCCAACCCCAGGAAGTAAAAGTTTATCTGCTTGTGAGAGTTCTTTTAAATCATGCGTGATAATACTTTTTTGTCCTAAACGCTCGAGTGCAAAAGCAAGAGAAGCTAAATTCGCACAACCTGTATCTATAATAGCTAGTTTCATATCACTCCTTTTGAGCTTGCTAGATTTTCATTTTCTATTTTTATAGCCATTTTTAAAGCTCTTGCAAAGGCTTTAAAAAGTCCTTCGGCTTTGTGATGATCGTTTTTGCCTTTAACTTTTAAATGCAAACTCGCACCCATAGCATAGCTTAGTGAGTAGAAAAAATGCTCTATCATTTCTGTGCTTAATTCTCCAAGCTTTTCTTTTTTAAATTTAGCCTTATAAACTAAATGCGGTCTATTACAAAAGTCAATCGCGCAACTTGCCAAGCACTCATCCATAGGTAAAACAAAGCCATATCTTGCAATACCTATTTTTTGATCTAGTGCATTTTTAACAGCCTCGCCCAAAGCAAGTGCGACATCTTCTACGCTATGATGTTCATCAACTTCTAAATCTCCTTTGCATTTTATCTCTAAAGATATATTTGCATGCGTAGCAATTTGCTCTAACATATGATCAAAAAATGCGATATTTGTTTTTATATTAGCTTTTGCTTTTTCATTAAAAGCCATTTTAACTTGAATTTGGGTTTCTTTAGTATTACGCTCTATACAGGCACTGCGGTAATTTTGCAAAATAAAATCAGCAATTTGCTCCCAATTAAAGTCGTTTTTGTCATATTTTAAACCTTGAATTCCAAGATTTTGCGCCAAAAGCATATCGCTGTCTCTATCGCCTATAACAAAACTTTTATTTTTGTCATAAAGTTTATTTTTGATATAGTTTTCAAGCATGGCAGTTTTTGGCTTCCTGCAGGCGCAATTTTCATGCTCAAAATGCGGACATATAAAAATATCTTCAAATTCTATGCCACAACTTTGAAAAACACTTAACATTTTTTCATGAGCCTTGTCAAAATTTTCTCTAGGAAAAGAATTTGTACCTAGGCCATCTTGATTACTTACCATAACAAATTTAAAACCAAAATTTTTTAACTTTAAAAGCGCATTGATAGCACCTTTTTCAAACTCAAGTTTTTCTAAAGAATCGATTTGAAAATCATCTTTTGGCTCATCAATGAGTGTGCCATCTCTATCGATAAATAAAATTTTTGCACTCATTTTAGACTTTCTAATCTTAAACTCACGGCATTTTTATGCCCATCAAGTCCTTCAGCTGCTGCTAAAATTTCCACCACAGGACCAAGCTTTTTAAAGCCTTCTTTACTAAGTTCTTGCACACTCATTCTTTTCATAAAATCAGCAAGCCCTAATGAAGAATAAGATTTAGTAAAACCATAAGTTGGCAATACATGATTTGTCCCACTTGCATAATCTCCCATAGATTCTGGAGAATACTCACCTAAAAATATTGAACCTGCATGCATAATATCATCAAGTAAGCTAGATGGATTTTGTGTATGAATGATCAAATGCTCGGGTGCATAGTCATTTGAAATACTTATGGCATGTTTTATATCTTTTGCAAGAATGATTTTAGAGTGTGCTAAAGATTTTGAAGCAATTTCTTTACGCGAGAGTTTTTCAAGCTGTAAAGCAACTTCATTATCTACTTCTTTGGCTAATTTTTCACTTGTGCAAACTAAAATCGCTTGAGAATCTGCTCCATGTTCAGCTTGCGAGAGTAAATCTGAAGCTATAAATTTAGCATTAGCAAACTCATCTGCTAAAACTAACACTTCAGAAGGCCCTGCTTGCATATCAATAGCTACTCCATGATTATTAACTTGTTTTTTGGCTTCAGTTACAAAGGCATTTCCTGGGCCAAAAATTTTATCCACTTTTTGTACACTTTGCGTTCCATAAGCAAGCGCTGCTATGGCTCCTGCTCCACCTATTTGATACACTGCATCAACTTCGCAAAGTTTTGCCACAAAAGCAATGGCAGGATGTAATGGCGCTGGGGAAGCTAAGGCTATGAATTTACATTTTGCAATTTTAGCAGGGATAGCTAGCATAAGTGCGGTTGAAAAAAGTGGTGCTAAGCCTCCTGGTATATAAAGCCCTACTTTTTCAATGGCTCTTGTTAGCACCTTGCAAGTTACCCCTTCAAAGGTTTGAACCTCTATGGTTTGACTTTCTTGAGCTTTGTGGAATTTATAGATATTTTCATAAGCTATTTTAATAGCTTGTTTTAACTCATCATCAATTTGCTCTGCTAAATTACTAAGCTCTTCATCACTTAGTTTGATGGAATTTAACTCTACTTTATCAAATTTTACAGCCATTTGCTTTAAAGCTTCATCGCCATTTGTTTTAACATCTTCAATGATTTGTTCTACTATGGTTTTAACCTGTGCATTAGCACTCATAGCAGGACGCTTGAGTGCTAATTCTTGTTCGTTTTGGTTTAATTTTTCAAAATCAAGTATTTGCATTTTTATCCTTTAAGAGAGCATTTTTTCAATAGGTAAAACTAAAATCGCACTTGCGCCTTCTTTTTTTAAAGCTTCCATAGTTTCCCAAAATAAATTTTCTTGACTTACCATATGTAGTGCCACTCTAGCTTTATCATTTTCTAAAGGTAAAATCGTAGGTTTTTCAACACCTGGTAACAAGGCTGTGATTTTTTCTAGCTTTTCAATAGGAGCATGCAACATGATGTATTTTGACTCTCTTGCTTGCATAACTCCATGAATTCTAATGAGTAATTTATCGATTAATTCTTGTTTGTGCGAAGCTAAGCTTTCTTTTCTTTGGATAATGCAAGCTTTTGACTTATAAATTACCATAACTTCTTTAAGTCCGTTTGCTTTTAAAGTAGCTCCACTTGAAACTAAATCACAAATTCCATCAGCTAAATTTGCACTTGGTGCTACTTCAACTGAGCCTGTTAACATACAAGTTTTATAGGGGATATTATTTTCTTCCATAAAACGCTTTAAAAGCTGTGGATAAGAAGTTGCTATGCGTAAATTTTTAAAACTTTCTATACCTTTATACTCACTATTTTCTGGTAATGCTAAAGACAAGCGGCACCCACCAAAATCAAGCTTTTTAAGCATTATAAAATCTGCATTTTCGTTTTTTGATTTTCTTTCTAACTCATTTTCTTCTAAAACATTTTCCCCAACTATGCCAAGATCTACTACTCCATCAAAAATTAACCCTGGTATATCATCATCTCTTACTCTGAGTAAATCAATAGGTAAATTTGTAGAAAAAGCAATTAAACTTTGATCGTGTATGCGAAGTTTTACGCCTATAGACTCAAGCAAGGCAATAGAATCTTTACTTAAACGACCTGATTTTTGTATAGCTATGCGTAATCTTGAATTTTCTTGCATTTTTTTCCTTTTTTGTAGTTAAAAAGATTAATAGTAGCAAAAAATGGATAAAAATACAAAAAATAGTAAGTAAATAAATAAAAATAAGAAGTTTTTAGCCTTTAAAAGGCTAAAAATTAAGCTACGAATTCGATGAAAGCCATTTCTGCAGCATCGCCACGACGAATTCTTGTTTTGATAATTCTTGTATAACCACCATTTCTATCTGCGAATTTAGGTGCAATTTCTGTTACAAGTTTATTTGTGGCTTCTTTATCTTGTAAGCTAGCAAAAACTGCTCTGTGAGCATTGAAATCACCTTTTCTTGCACGAGTGATCAATCTTTCAACATAACCTCTTAATTCTTTTGCTTTAGGTAATGTTGTTTCTATTTTACCTGCTTTAATAATAGCAATGGTAAGGTTTTTTAATAAGGCTGCACGATGAGTAGAAGTGCGACCTAACTTTCTATATCCATGTCTATGTCTCATTGATTATCCTTCATTTTGTGCTTTTAATTCTGTAATTTTTTTCTTTAGCGTTTCTTTTGCACTATCACTGAGTTTTGAATTTCCTATAGGGAAACCTATAGATTCCATTACACTTTTAATCTCATCTAAAGATTTTTTACCAAGATTTTTTAAATCTGCAAGTTCGCTAACACTCATTAAGGCAAGTTCACCAATATAAACTACATTTGCTTTTTCTAAACAGTTAAAACTTCTTGCGCTTAAATTTAACTCAGTTATATTTTGAAGTAATTTTACATGTTCTACTTCATTATTTGGTGTTTGACTTCTTACAACGCTTTGTGCATTAGTGATTTTATCAAACACTGATAATTGTTTATACATTGCTTCTAAAGCATTTTTAAAAGCATCACTTGGTGAAATTTGACCATCGG
Organism: Campylobacter sp. IFREMER_LSEM_CL1890; assembly: GCF_025772045.1. Lineage (NCBI taxonomy): Bacteria > Pseudomonadati > Campylobacterota > Epsilonproteobacteria > Campylobacterales > Campylobacteraceae > Campylobacter > Campylobacter sp. IFREMER_LSEM_CL1890. Next base: position 39,725 of record NZ_JAKMRK010000002.1, read on the forward strand.
TTGTGATTGTAAAAACAACTTTTTCATAATCTGGATTATCTTCAAAAAGCACTTTTTCTATATCATAAACCGCATGTTTTACCGGAGTAAAGAATGCATCAAGTGCTATAAATTCAGGATCTAAGAAATTTTGAATTTCTTCAGAAGGCACATAACCTATACCTTTTTCAATGATTAAAGTAAATTCTAAATCCGCATCTTCATTAATCGTTGCAAGATAGCTATCTGCATTCACAACTTCAACAACTTCATTGTCTAAGTCTTTTCCGCAAATTTCTTTTGGTCCTTTAAAACTAAAAGTTACGATTTCTTTTTCAGAATCTGTTTTTAGTTTAAATCTTAATTTTTTTAGATTGATAATAAACAATGCTACATCTTCAAGCATACCACGCATACTATCAAATTCATGTGCTACGCCTTTGATTTTAACTCCTGTTGGGGCAAAACCTACTGTGCTTGAATAAAGCAAACGACGCAAAGGATGCGCCAAAGTAATAGCATAACCAATTTCAAAAGGCCATGCACTTACTTTTGCTACTGTATCACTGATATTTTCAATACTAAACTCTGTTGGTGTATAAGCAGAAGTTGTAATATGTCTCATATCAAAAACCTTTATTATTTAGAGTACAACTCAACGATATATCTTTCCTCAACTGGAATGATAACTTCTTCTCTTTCAGGTTTTCTTGTAAAAATTCCAAATCTTTTCTCTTTTTCTACATCAACCCAAGCAACTATACCAGTTTGAGCAGTAAGTTCGATCGCTCTTGAAATTTGAGGATTGTTTTTGCTTTTTTCAATCACTTCAACTTTTTGACCTGCCTCTACTCTATAACTAGGAATATCTACTCTTTTACCATTTACTAAAATGTGTCCATGAGTTACAAGTTGTCTAGCAAAACGGCGTGTTGTAGCAAAACCCATTCTATAAACAACATTATCAAGTCTTTGTTCTAAAAGCTGGATTAAAAGCGCACCGGTATTGCCATCTTTTCTAGCAGCTTCACTAAATAATCTTCTAAATTGTTTTTCACTAACACCATACATAAATTTAGCTTTTTGTTTTTCTCTTAATTGAAGTCCATATTCACTAATTTTAGCTTTTCTTTGTCCATGCTGACCTGGTGCGTAAGGGCGTTTATCTAAAGCACTTTTACCTGCTAATCTTCTTTCGCCTTTCATTGCCAAGCTTACGCCAAGTCGTCTTTCTAATTTTTCTACTGGTCCTCTATATCTTGCCATTATAATTCTCCTAAATCTTATATCTTATTCTTAGACACGACGACGTTTTGGTGGTCTACAACCATTATGAGCTAATGGGGTAATATCTTTTAAGAAAGTTACTTTGATACCTTCCATAGCACCTACACTTTTAACTGCTGTTTCACGACCACTTCCTGGCCCTTGTACTTTAATGCCTACTTCTTTAATACCATGTTCTTTTGCTTTATTTAAAGCATCTTCTACTGCTTGTTGTGCCGCATAAGGAGTTGATTTTTTAGAACCTTTAAATCCTAAACCACCTGCACTACTCCATGCAATAGCATTTCCCATTTCATCAGTTACAGTAACCATAGTATTATTAAATGTTGCACTGATATAAACTATACCTTTAGCTATATTTTTTTTAACTATTTTTTTCTTAACAACTTTTCTTTTTGCCATTTTCTATCCTTATGATTTTGCACCAACGGTTTTTCTCTTACCTTTTCTAGTTCTGGCATTTGTTTTTGTTTTTTGACCACGAACCGGTAAGCCTTTTCTATGTCTTAAGCCTCTAAAGCTTCCTAGATCCATTAATGCTTTGATATCCATAGCAACTTGTTTTCTAAGATCACCCTCAACCATATAGTTTTCTTGAATTTCTTTACGGATAGCCGCTGCTTCGTCCTCACTTAACTCATGAACTCTTTTATCATAAGAAATTCCGGTTTTATCTAAGATTTTTCTTGAAGTATGCAAACCTATACCATAAATATAAGTCAAACCATATTCAATTCTTTTTTTCTTTGGTAAATCTACACCTGCAATACGAGCCATAAATTATCCTTGTCTTTGTTTGTGTTTTGGATTTTCGCAAATAATGCGAACTACGCCTTTACGACGAACTACTTTGCATTTGTCACACATCTTTTTAACAGATGGTCTAACTTTCATGCTTTACTCCTGTTATTGTAAATTCCACTTTTTTACAACTGCACCAGGTTTTTAGAGCAACCAACTATTTTCAAAATAAGTGGTGATTTTGAAAATACTTCTTCATACAGTTTTATTGCAATTTCTGCAAAAGTGCTAATTATACTTTACTTTTGCTTTTAAACAACTTAGACTTATTTGTATCTAAATGTAATACGACCCTTATCAAGACTATAAGGCGTTAGCTCTACTTTAACTCTATCGCCAGGCATAATTCTAATATAATGCATACGCATTTTACCTGCAATATGACAAAGTATCACATGTTTATTATCTAATTCAACTTTAAAAGTCGCATTAGGTAAAGCTTCGATTACATTACCATCAATTTCGATAATATCATCTTTTGCCAATATTTCTCTCCTTTCTATAAAATACAAAGCTATTATTTTATCACAATTTTTCTTTTTAAATTTTTAATATTTTTTTACAAACTATAATATTTTTACTATAATTACAAAATTACTACAAAAAGAAAGTATTTATAGATGTCAAAAACTTTAAAAAGAGGTGATTTTAAAACTCTTTCCTTATCTTCTTTGGGTGGAGCTTTAGAATTTTATGATTTTGTTATTTTTGTATTTTTTGCTAATTATATTTCAAGAAATTTTTTTCCTAGTGATTTAAGTGATTTTTGGAAACTTTTAAACACTTATGGGGCTTTCGCGGCAGGATATTTAGCTAGACCAATCGGTGGTATAATTATGGCACATTTTGGAGATAAAATGGGTCGCAAAAAGATGTTTATGCTTAGTATATTACTCATGGTGCTTCCAACTTTCTCTCTAGCTTTTATACCTACTTTTGAAACTATAGGATATTTTGCTCCTATTTTTTTACTACTTGTTAGAATAGCTCAAGGTATAGCTATAGGCGGAGAACTCCCTGGTGCTTGGGTATTTGTAAAAGAACATGCACCCGATGGAAGAGATAGTTTTTATATTAGCGCTATTAATGCTTCTATGGCTTTTGGAATTCTTTTAGGTTGTATTGTTGCCTTAGCGATTAATCATTACTTTGATCAAGAAGCAATTTATGAATATGCTTGGCGTATTCCATTTGCTATAGGTGGATTTTTTGGTATCATTTCTATATATCTTAGAAAATTTTTAGAAGAAACACCTGTTTTTCAAAAAATGCGACAAGAAAATGATTTAGAAAAATTTCCTTTAAAAACACTTTTTAAAGAAAAAAATATTTATTTAGACATCATTGCTTCTATGCTTTTAACTTGGATGCTCACAGCTTGCGTGATAATACTTATTTTACTTATGCCTAATTTTATATCAGAAGTTTTGATTCTTGATAAAACAGATGCGATTTTAATCCAAATGTTTGCAATAGTAATTTTATCTTGTGGAACTTTACTTGCTGGAATTTGGGTTGATAAATTTGGTTTTTTAGCTACCGCTTTAATTTTTACCATAGGATTTAGTTTATCGTGCTTTTTTTATTTTTATTTTTTCTATGCTCAAATTTTGCATTTGAGTATATATTTTTATTTTATAGCGTGTTTTTTTGGTGGTATTAATGCTTTAGCACCTATTTTAATGTGTAAAATTTTTAAGCCAAGTATTCGTTTTAGTGGAATTTCTTTTTCTTATAATATAGCTTATGCAATAGCGGGTGGTTTCACTCCTCAACTTGTATTTGCATTACATTCTTTGGCTATAAAACCTGAAAATCCTTTCGTGTATGGAATTTTTATTTATATTTTGTTTTTATCCCTGATAACACTGATAACTACCATATTTACTTATAAGAGGTTAAGATTTTAATGTTATAATTAAAAAAAATTATTAATTAAAAATTTATAAAATTAAAGGAAAATGATTATGAAAATTTTTATTGTTTTAATACTTTCTTTGTTGCCACTTTTAGCATTTGAAATGATTACACCTATACCAGAAAGCATTCCTTATAATAAAGAAAAAGCTATTTTAGGAAAAAAACTCTATATGGATACAAGTTTATCAAAAGATAAAAAAGTATCTTGCAATAGTTGTCATGATATTGCAAATTTTGGAGTAGATAATAAAACTTTTTCAACAGGTATTAATGGCATAATAGATGAGCCATTCCATACTCCTACAAATTTTAATGCCGTTTTTAGCCTAGCACAATTTTGGAGAGGCAATGCAAAAGATTTACAAGAACAAGCCAAACATCCTTTGTTAAACCCTAAAGAAATGGGGTTAAAAGATGCAGATGAAGTGGTGCAAATAGTAAAAACTAACGCAATTTATGAAAAAGAATTTAAAAGACTTTACGGAGAAGTTACCTTTGATAATATAGCAGATGCTTTAGCTGAATTTCAAAAAACCTTACTTACGCCAAATTCCCCATTTGACCGCTACTTAAAGGGAGATAAAAACGCTATAAGCGAACAAGCAAAAAGAGGCTATAATGCCTTTTTATCAAATGGTTGTATAGCATGCCATCAAGGACAAAATATAGGTGGAAATATGTATCAAAAAATGGGAGTATTTGTTCCTTATGATAATGGAACAAATTGGAAAGGACGCTATGAGATCACTCAAGATCCTCACGATCAATTTGTAGTAAAAGTGCCAAGTCTTAGAAACATAGCCAAAACTGCTCCTTATTTTCATGATGGTTCTATGCCAACACTTGATGCTTGCGTACAATTTATGGCGTATTATCAGCTTGGTAAATTTTTAGAGCAAGATGTAGTTGATGATATAGTTGCATTTTTAAATTCTTTAACAGGAGAATACCATGATCCACTCAAATAAAAAAACTTTCTCTTTTTTAAAACAATTCATCACTTTATCCATAGTGGTTTTGGTATTGCTTTTAACTTTGACTTTATTTATTTTTAATACTTACAATACCACCAAAAGAAATTCACTTATTATGGATTCTTTTCAAAAATTAGAAATTCTAGATACTAAAATAGATGAAATTTTTAAAAATAAACTAAATCTACAAAACTATGACATTAGCGTCAAACTAGTAAGAGATTTTGAAAATACTTTAGCTATTTTAAAAGCCAATGAAATAGATACTAAAAAGCTAGAAGCAATTTTTCAGAAAAAAAATACACAACTACAACATTTTAAATCAGCCAATTCTATTGCTATAAATTCAAAGCTTTATCTTTATGAAATTCAACAAGAAATCATCAAACAAACAAATCAATTAGCACTCACTACTCAAGAGGCTAAACAAATAGAATATATAGGAAATATTTTAAGCATTATAGGAACTATGGATATATTAGAACCTTTAGCACAAAATAGATTACAAAATCTTGTCACAAATTTAAACGCAAAAGATTCTCAATTACCACAAGAGTTATTTGAGCTTTTTAATACACATTGTAAGATGATATTAAGTCAAATTAAAATATTAAAAGATAATTCTCAAAGTTTTCTTGATCAAGAACTGCAAAAACAAATTTTAGCACACCAAAATTTAATTGCTAAAAATATCAATCTACAAAATAAATATAATCTTTATACAGCTATAGGAATTTTCCTATTTACCTTAGTTGTATTGATTTTTTTCATACTTTTAACATTAAAAAAAGTAATCATACCTATATCTTTACTTGAAAAACTAAGTGCAAATCTAGCAGGAGAACATGCGAATTTAAGTGCAAGATTAGACATTGATAAAAAAAGCGAATTAGCTACAAGTGCTCGCTATATTAATTCTTTCATACAGATAGTGCAAAATTCAGTTTTAGAAGCCATACAAACTGCAAATTCAAGTCACAAAAGCTCACAAAAACTTTCCCAAAATGCTGAAATTTTACAGCAAAGTTCACTTTTACAACATGAGCAAATTTCTAATGTCCATGAAATAAGTTCTGTTTTAGAAAGTCATATAGACTTAACTCAAAATCTAGCTAAAAATACTATAAAAGATATGCATGATATGCAAGAAGTTATGGGAGAAGTTGAAAAAACGCTTAAAGAGCTAGTAGAGCTTATATTACTAAGTGGAGAAAAAGAACAAAGTGTTTTAAGTGCTATGGATATACTGGTACAAAGTGCTGATAGTATTGTAGAAGTTACAGCAGCCATTAAAGATATAGCCGATCAAACTAACTTGCTAGCTTTAAATGCAGCTATTGAAGCAGCTCGCGCAGGAGAACATGGTAGAGGCTTTGCTGTTGTTGCTGATGAAGTTAGAAACTTAGCTGATAAAACTACAAAATCTTTAGTCGCTATAGAAACTACTGTAAGAACTATAGTACAACAAATTAATGACAACAAAAGCTTGATGGATGGAATTCATCAATCCATGAGTGATACTTCTAACAAAGCTAATATCTTACAAGGTGAAGTCGGTGCTTCTATAGAAAAATTAAAAACAAGTATCCATTCTACTAAAATTATGGAAGAAAAAAGCGATGAGTCAAAAGCTAAAATGAATGAGTTAGAACAAAATGTAGAAAAAGTGACTGAACTTGCAAATTGTGTTAAAAACTATTCACTCGAGCTAACACAAATTTCACAAGATGTTTTAGAAAATGCCTCTAAACTTTCAGAAAAACTAAAAACATTTGAGTAAGAAAGTTTAAACTTTCTTACTTAGATAAAATATCTGCTTTGCCATTTATAATTGCAACACAATGCTCATAATGAGCAGCATTTAATCCATCTTTGCTTCCTGCTTCCCAATTACCTTTTAAATGTACCGGTGTGCCATCTTTTTGACATACCATAGGCTCTATGCAAAATACCATGCCATTTTTGATTTTAGGTCCACTTTTTGCACTAGCACCCGGTTCTAAATAATTTGGAATTTCAGGCTCACCGTGTGGCTTTTTACCTATACCATGACCACAATAACCTTTCAAAGGTACAAATCCTCTTTTAGTGATAAACTCGCCAAGCTCATATGAAAGCTCTTTAAAACGCATACCTTCTTTGATAATATCTATAGCATAATACAAAGCATCTTTAGCACAAGCAATCAAAGCCTCATCAGTAGCTGAAATTTGACCTATAGGTATAGTCCTTGCTGCATCTCCATAATATCCATCTATACAAGTACCCACATCAAGCCCTAAAATATCGCCTTCTTTTAAAATACGCTCATCCCCTACACCATGAATGCAAGCTTGATTAAGCGAGATACAAATACTGCCTGGAAAACCATATAAGCCTTTAAAAGATGGTTTTGCACCATGATCAAGTATAAATTCTTCTGCTTTAATGTCAATTTCTTTTAAACTCATACCCGGAACTATAATGCCCTCTAGATAGTCAAGCGTTCTAGCTACAAGTTCATTTGCCTTGCGTAGTTTTTCTATTTCTGCTGGTTTTTTGATTTCTATCATTTATATTTTCCTTAAAATTTTTAAAAATTTAGCATTTATGCGCTTTTAAAAGCTTTAAGGAAAAACCTTAAGTTTTAAAACTTAAGGTTTTAACATACACTTGTAAGATTAGTAGCTAGGCCACCTAAAGAAGTTTCTTTGTATTTTGAGTTCATGTCTTTGCCGGTTTCATACATAGTTTTTATAACCTCATCAAGACTTACTTTTGGAGTTGATTTTCTACTCATTGCCATTCTAGCAGCTGAAATTGCTTTAATCGCTCCAAAGGCATTTCTTTCTATACAAGGAATTTGCACTAAACCACTTACTGGATCACAAGTTAAACCTAAATGATGCTCCATTGCAATTTCAGCAGCATTACAAGCTATCTTTGCATCAAAACCCATTACAGTAGCCATAGCTCCTGCTGCCATAGAACTTGCACTACCAATTTCAGCTTGACAGCCAGCTTCAGCACCACTTATACTTGCATTTTTCTTATAAAAAGAGCCTATTAACATAGCAGTAAGTAAAAAATTAATGGCTTTTTCATCGTTAAAACCAATAGTATGATTTTTAAGATAAAGCATTACAGCAGGCACAACAGCACATGCACCATTAGTTGGTGCAGTTACCACTCTAGCTCCACTTGCATTTTCCTCTGCAATAGCAATAGCATATAAAGAAATAAAATCAATAATTCCTAAAGGATCACTTGTCATAGCCAAACGCTCATTAAGTCCTTTGGCGCGGCGTTTTAAATGTAAATTCCCTGGAAGAAAATCTGAGCTTGGATGAATACCATTATAATAAACTTCTTGCATTACTTCCCAAATTTCTAAACAATAAGCTCTAATTTCTTCTTTAGTGTGAAATTGAAGCTCATATTCATAAGAGAGTTTTGCTAGATCCCATGAATTTTCTTCGCAAATTCTTAAAGCATCGCTTGCATTATTAATATCAAGTTCTAATTTAGTATGTTTTTGCTCACAAGCTCCATCTTTGTGTTTTTGAAGTTCAGCTTCACTCATAACAAAACCACCGCCTACCGAATAATAAATTTCTTCAGCAATGATTTCTCCATTTTCATTATAAGCACTTATTTTCAATCCATTTTCATGCAAAGGTAAAAAGTCTTTTTCAAAAATCAAATCTTTATCATAATCAAAATTTAATTCTTTTTGAGCATCTAAAACCAAAATTTTATCTTGCAAAATTTTATTAAACACACGATCTTGCAAAGCAATATTTAATTCTTTTGCTCTTAAGCCACTCAACCCCCATATAATAGCTTTATCACTTAAATGGCCTTTACCAGTAAGCGATAAAGAGCCATAAAGTTTGATTTGAATTTTTGTAATTTGTGTGATTTTATCTTTGATTTTTTCACAAAACATATTCCCTGCTAGCATTGGTCCTAAAGTATGAGAAGATGAAGGACCGACACCAACTTTAAATATACTTAAATTACTACTCATTCATCAGCACCTTAAAAAGTATAAATTACAGTGATGATTGTCAAAATACCTGTGATAAACACAAATGCATCTAAAGCTTTGTTTTGGAATTTTTTCATTTTAGATACAGTGTAAATTGCAATCATAGGCATTAAAAATAAGATTGCGGCAATGATTGGACCACCTAAGCTTTCAATAAAACCTAAAATACTTGGATTTACATAAGCAGTAATTAACATAACAATATACATTACCAAAGTTGAATAAACTGCGATTTTTTTCAAATCCGGATTATCATTACCTGCTAATTTACAACATTTTCTAACTATACCATAAGCACCTTCCCTAGCACCAAAATAATGCCCAAAGAATGAACTAGAAATTGCTAAAAATGCGATTAGTGGACCACCATAAGAAATAAATGGATTATCAAGTTTATTAGCAAAATAAGAAAGTACAGGTATGTTTTGTGCTCTAGCTTCAGCAAGTTCTGCAGGAGTTAAAGAAAGCACACAAGATACCACAAAAAACATTACAAAAGCAAGTAACATTACAGAAGTTCTAAATAACACTTGATTTGCTTTTTGTACTGAATTTTCAGGATATTGTCTTTTTACACTTAAAGAAAAAGTAGAAATCGCTGGTGAGTGATTAAATGAAAACACTAAAACCGGTAAAGTTAGCCATACTATAGTAATAAATTCTTTTGTTCCAGGAATAGCACTAAAACTTTCAAACGACCATTGCGGGATAAGATATAAAGAAAATAAAAATAAAATAGCACATAAAGGATATACAAGCCACTCACATACTTTGGTAATTAATTCTTCACTAAAAAGCATAATAAGCATAAAAATACTTACTAAAACAAAAGCAAAAAGCGCTCTATAAAAAGGAAGTAAATTAGCTATAGTTTTTCCTTGCTCATTTACACTTGTTTGATACATAGCACTAATTGCGTTTGCGAAAGAACCATTTGGATCTAAAAGTGGTAAGAATTGATTATAAATAAAACTCTCAAAAGTATTAGTTATACCTACACAATATGCTAAACAAATTGGGAAAATTGCAAAGAAATAAAGCACAGAAATAAAAATACTTACTTTTCTGCCAAAATACTCTTCAGCCGCATGAGTAATATCTTTATCATTACCATTTGCTTGACATACAAAACGACTTAAGGCTCTATGGCTTAAATACACCATTGGAAAAATAATCAAAGCCATTACAACAACTGGCCAAAAACCACCAACACCTGCTTTAATAGGTAAAAATAAAATCCCCGCACCAACTGCAGTCCCAAAAAGAGAAAGCATCCAACGCGTATCAAAAGAATTCCACTTAAGATTATCCACATTTTCTCCTTGTAAAAAATAATAAAAAAAGCTTTTACCTAAAAACTTTTTGTATTATTTTACAAATATGCTCTTGAGTAGTTTGGCGTGATTTTTTCCCTTTCATTTAAAGCAACTGCAGCTTCATTTGCAAAATTTGGACTTCTTAATAATTTTCTACCATAACAAACTAAATCACACACCTCACCCAAAAGCAAAGCCTCACCTTCGCTAGAACTATTTATAAGACCCACGCAAGATATAGGAATTTTAACAACTTCTTTTAAAGCCTTAGCATAAGGAGCTTGGTAAAGTGGTGCTATATTTGGCACTAAAGAAGGTTTGTTGATATTTCCTCCTGCTGAAATATCTAACATATCAACGCCTAAATTTTCTAAAATCAAGGCAAGTTTTTTACTATCTTCCAAATTCCAACCACCCTCTTGCCACTCTGTAGCTGAAATTCTTACAAATAAAGTAATATCAACTTCTTTTTTTATACGCTTAATGATATCACACAAAAGACGCGCTCTATTTTCAAAACTACCACCATATTCATCATCTCTTTGATTTGATAAAGGAGATAAAAATGAACTAAGCAAATACCCATGAGCACTATGAAGCTCTATCGCATCATAGCCTGCTTCTTTAGCTCTTTTAGCACTTTGGATAAATTCTTGCTCTATTTGTAAAATTTCATCTTTACTTAAAACATGAAGTTTAGAAAATTTTTCACTAAAAGCGATATTACTTGGGGCTTTTGATATAGCTTGTTTGCATGAATTTTTACGACCACTATGATTTAGTTGGATAGCAACTTTAGCACCAAAATGATGACAAAGATCGACAAGCTCCTTATGTCCTAGAATTTGAAAATCTCCCCAAAGGCCTATATCATTATCAGCAATTTTTGCATTTTCATTAATCGCACAAGCTTGAACTATGATAAGCCCAACACCACCCAAAGCTCTAGCTCCATAATGTATCAAGTGAAATTGATTAATCTTACCATCTAAAACTTGTGTTTCATACATATCCATAGGAGGCATTACGATGCGATTTTTTACATAAAAATTTCCAATCTTTAGCTCACTTAAAAGTAAAGACATAATACCCCTTAAAATATTTTTTATATTACTATAATAGAAAAAAATTAATTTTTCTTAAAACATAGAGTATTTTAGACCAATATTATAATTTTTAATAGATTATTATTAAAAAAATAGTTTTTAATTATATTTTTTCACTATTAAAACTACAAAACACAATCTAATCAAATAAGCTTTTCTCAAAACACTTTAACATAAAACTTTTGCGATGCAAAGGTGAATAACCAAATACTTTAATCTTTTCTATATGAGCTTTTGTACCATAACCTTTGTGTTTATCAAAATCATAATGATTATATAATTTAGAAAAATAACACATTTTTTGATCACGACTTACCTTGGCTAATATACTAGCTGCTGAAACTTCTTGTACTTTCATATCAGCTTTAATCATGGTTTTTATGCCTAAAACTCCATAATTTAAATTTCCATCATATAAAATCTCATCTTGGTTAAAATGCCTTTTTATGATTTTTAAAGCTAGTTGCAAACACTGACTAAGCCCTAAAGTATCAATCTGCAAAGGCGAAAAAGCAAGGATTAAAAAATTTGAGCTAGAAAGAATTTGTTCATATAGTTCTTCTCTTTTTTTTGCACTTAATTTTTTAGAATCAGCTAAACCATCAATATTTTTTAAAAGCTTGCAAGCTCCTATGTGCATATCTCCAGCCAAAGCCCCGCGTCCAGCCTCATCTACTCCAACTAAAGCCATTATTTTTCCTTTATAATGCTATATTTTTCTACTAAATTTTCTAAAGAATAATTCATATTAGCAGGAGAACTTGAAGGAAGTTCAAAAAATTCTTGCTCAGGATAAAATTTAGCAAAATATTTACTTGCAACTTTACCTAAAACACAAATTTTTTCTATATTTGCCTTATCTAAAATAATATTTATATCATTTGCTTTAGCATAAGAAATGGTTTTATCATCTGAATTTTTTATCTTACAACTTGCTATAACATCCCAAAGTGCTATATGATTTGCTTTTAAAAAAGCTTTTTGATCTTGTACTGTTTTTAACTCACACTCAAATAATATTTCAAAAATGCGCCAAAAACGATTTTTACTATGTTGATAATAAAAATTTTCTTCTCTTGATTTAATAGATGGAAAAGAACCTAGTATTAAAACTTTTGAGTGTTCATCAAAGAAAGGTTCAAAAGGATGAGTTAAAATTTGCATATTAAACCTTGATAAAAATAAAATATTTTATCATTTTTATCAAGGTTTTTAAAATCATCCTAAAAATTCGCGTTTGAAGTATTCTTTTGGAGCTTTACATAAAGGACAGGCATTTGGTGCTTTTTTACCACGATGTATATGCCCACAAACTTCACAAACCCACAATTCTTCTACTTCTGAATTAAAGAAATCTTCTTCTTCAAGCATTTTTTTAAGCGCTAGATATTCTCTTTCATGCTCAATTTCTACTTTGCCTATAGCTGTAAATAATCTTGCTATATTTCTTTTGCCCTCATCTTCTGCGATTTTTGCAAAATTTGGATACATAGTAGTATGCTCGTAATTTTCACCCTCTGCTGCACAGATTAAATTTTTAGCAGTTTCTTCTAAAGCTTTACCATCTACTAATTCATGATATGCTTTAAATTCAGCTCTTGCATGCCATTTTTCATTTTCTGCAGCTTCTCTAAAATGCTTTGCAATAGCATGCCAACCTTCTTCTTGAGCAATATCTGCAAATAAATCATATTTGTTTCTTGCCATAGATTCACCTGCGAAAGCTTTCATCAAATTTATGGCTGTTAAATCTTTAGTAATGCACTCCATTTCTTGACCACAGCAACTAAGCTTTCCACCACCTACATTTTGCACTTCTACTTCATTGCCGCATTTTTGGCATTTATAGCTTTCATATTGTCTCATTTAATATCCTTGTGATTAATTTAAGTAAGATTTTGATTGAAAAACTCACCCAAATGTTATTGTAGCATTTGGGTGCTAAAAGATTTTAGTATTTTAAGAAATATTCTTGAATTTTCTTAGGATCACTTGTTTTAGTTAAAGCAAGCATTAACAATACTCTAGCTTTTTGAGGACTCATATCACCTGTATCAATAAAACCAAGTTTTGCATCAGCATCACTTACTGCAACTCTACCAGCTACTACGCGTGAGCTTACCGCTACATTAAGACCTTTTTTAAGCAATTCTTTTAATACATCTTTTTGATAATCATGAATACTGCCAGCACCTGTTCCAGCTACAACTATACCTTTAGTTCCATTTTCAAACAAAGCTTTCGCTGCAACACCGCTACCATCATTTGCATAACTATAAAGAATATCTACTTTTGGTAATTCTTTTAGCTTGCTAACATCAAATGGAGATTTTTTAGTGTGTAATTTTGTATTAGTATTGTAGAAGAATGCTTTTCCATCTACTATATAACCCATATCACCCATATCCGGTGAACTAAATGCATTTACATTTAAACTATGAGTTTTCATAACACCTCTAGCGCTTTGAATTCTATCATTCATAGCCACCATTACACCTTTATTTTTTGCTTGTGGATCTGCTGCTAACGCTACAGCATTGTAAAGATTTTTAGGACCATCTGCACTAATTGCAGTTGATGGGCGCATTGCACCAACTAAAACAACAGGTTTATCGCTTTTTACGGTTAAATTTAGGAAATATGCAGTTTCTTCCATGGTATCAGTACCATGAGTAATCACAACTCCATCTACATCAGATTTTAAAAGCCTATTGACTTCTTTAGCAAGTTTTAGCCAAATTTCATTTGTCATATCTTTACTATCAATATTTGCAATTTGATCCCCGCTAATTACTGCTAAATCTTGAATTTGAGGCACTGCTTTAATCAAAGCATCAACCCCTAAAACACCCGCTGTATAACCTGTTGTAGCTACCGAACTATCAATCGAGCCTGCAATAGTTCCACCTGTAGCTAAAATTGCAACTTTTGGTTTTGCTTCCAAAATTCCTGCTCCTAAACTTAGTGCCATAGCTGCGCACATTAACATTTTTTTCATGTTAGTCCTTTCATTAGAAATGATAAAAATTATAATGCAACTATGTTTAAATAAAAATAAATTATTAATATAAAAAATACTTTAGTAAATATTCATTAATTAAAGCCATAAATTTGCAATTTTTTTTAGTTTTTCCACATCGCTTGAAGCATAAAATTGAATGTTGGCTTCTTCTTGGATTGATGTTAAGTTAAATTCTTGTTGCAATTGCAAAGCTATAGCCTCGCCTGAATGAATAAGTTTTGTATTTTTGCCAAAATACTCTTCCAAAGAATGGGCAATTAAAGGAAAATGCGTGCATGCTAAGATTAGAGCATTAGGATGAAATTTAAGCTTATTAAAATAATACTCAAAAGCAGCTTTTAAAAAATCTCCTTGAAAAATCCCTTCTTCAACCATAGGTACAAAAAGCCCAGTTGCTTTTTCTTCCACTTTTAAAAAACCTTCTTTGATTAAAGCTTGCTTATAAGCGTGAGAATCCACGGTAGCTTGTGTTGCAATAACTAATATATTAGAGTTTTTATCTTCTAAAGAGTTTTTAACCGCTAAAACCCCTGCTTCTATAACTCCAAGAACCGGAAATGGTGCATTTGCTTTTAGAATTTCTAAAGCATGCGCGCTAACTGTATTACACGCAATAATAAGCATATCGACTTTTTTTTCTTTGAAAAACTCTAAAGCTTCTAGGGAAAATTTAATGATAGTTTTTTTATCTTTAACCCCATAAGGTACCCTTGCGGTATCTCCATAGTAAATATATTCTTTAAAAAGTTTTGCTTGAAGTAAAGATTTTAAAACACTAAGCCCACCTACACCGCTATCAAAAACGCCTAGTCTCATCAAAATCCTTAAAAAGAGAAGAAAGTAGAAAATCTACTTTCTTATAAGCCTACTGCACTTAAGGTTTGGTATTTATTCATATAAATTTGAGCTTCGATTTTTCTCATTGTATCAAGCGCTACTTGAACTACGATCAAAACAGAAGTTCCACCAAAATAAAAAGGCACACCAAACAACTTCACAATAAGCCATGGTAATGTAGCTACAAGCCCTAAATAAATAGAACCTGACAAGGTAAGTCTTGATGCTACTTCATTAAGATAATTTGCAGTTCCTTCACCTGGTCTAATACCTGGTATGAAACCACCTTGTCTTTTAAGATTTTCAGCTATATCTTTTGCATTAAATACAATTGATGCATAAAAATACGCGAAGAAAATAACAAGTAAGAATGTTAAAAAATGAAAGAAAAATCCATTTGGATTTAAAAAGTCATAAATTTTTAACACATACTCATTTGTACTTGTTTGCAAAATAGTGCTTGGAAACATCAAAATCGCACTTGCAAAAATAGGAGGAATTACTCCACTTAAATTTATTTTAATAGGTATGTAATTCATAATGCGTTTGTTTTGATTTTGCATGATTACTTTTCTTGAGTAAGAAATAGGAATTCTTCTTTCTCCAAGCTCTACTACTATAATAGCCCAAATAGTAAGTAAAATTACAACTAAAATAGCAATGATAGTCAAGAAATTCATCTCACCTGTATTTACCAAATTTACTGTTCCACTAATTGCACCTGGAATTGTAGAAACAATACCGCCAAAGATGATCAAAGAAATACCATTTCCTATACCGCGTTGAGTGATTTGCTCACCTATCCACATTAAAAGCATGGTACCTGCAAGCATAGAAATAGCAGAAAGTGCAATAAAAGTATTCATATCAATCATAATAGCTGACTGACCTGCTTTTCCATGAAGACTTTGCAAGCCTATAGAAACGCCTATACTTTGTATCAAAGTGATAGCTATAGTAGCATAACGGATAATTTGCATATATTTTTGCATACCATCGCGTTCTTTTTTCATCTTTCCTATGTTAGGAAAAGTTGCCGCTAAAAGCTCCATAATAATCGAAGCAGTAATATAAGGCATAATGCCTAGAGAGATGATGCTAAGTCTTTCAGCAGCACCCCCACTAAACATATTAAACAAGCCTAATGCATTAGATGCATTAGAATCAAAAAATTCCTTGATAACACTGACATTAACCCCCGGAACTGGAACATAAGCTAATATTCTATAAGCAAATAAAAAAGCTAATGTTATGAGAATTTTATTTGTCAATGCTTTATTCATTATTTTTGTCCGCTAAAAGTGATCTTCTCGTCTTTAATTTTACTAGCAAGATCTTTAGCACTTGCTCCAATAAGCTTAACTTTATTTACATTTTTTGAAAGCTTATGAATACTATTGATTGTTTCAAATGTAATTTCGCTAAGCTCTTTGATTGCTGTGATTTTTTCAACATTAATCACATAAGGTTTTTCAAATTTAGAAGTAAAGCCTACTTTTGGTAAGCGTCTTTGAAGTGGTTGTTGACCCCCTTCAAAACCTCTTTTTTCGTTATAACCTTTTCTAGCAGTTTGGCCTTTTCCACCTTTAGTAGAAGTTTTTCCCATACCACTACCTTGACCACGGCCTATTCTTTTGGTTTTATGTGTTGAACCTGGTGCTTTTGTTAAATTCATTGATTATCCTTTAAGCATTGTAAGTGCTTTGATAGTAGCACGCACAACATTTGCTGAATTATTTGAACCTAAAGACTTAGTTAAAATGTCTTTAATACCTGCAAGTTCCACGATAGGACGTGTTGAACCACCTGCAATAACCCCTGTACCTTCACTTGCTGGTTTAAGTAAAATTCTACTTGCGTTGTATTTTACTTCTACATCATGAGGGATAGTTGAACCTTTTGTTTTAACTTCAACAATGTTTTTAAAAGCATCATCAACTGCTTTTCTGATAGCATCTGGAACTTCTTTAGCTTTTCCATAGCCCACACCAACTAAACCTTTTCTATTTCCAACGATAACTAAAGCAGTAAATCTAAATCTTCTACCACCTTTAACAACCTTAGTAACCCTGCCGATATCGACGATTACTTCTTCAAATTCTTCTCTATTATATTTTTCCATCGATCTTCCTTTTGGGTTATAGTTTGATTCCGTTTTCTCTTAGTGCTTCAGCTAATGCTGCAATCACACCATGGTATAAATAACCATTTCTATCAAACACTGCTTCTTCTATGTTTTTAGCTTTTAAAACTTTTGCAAATTCAGCTGCTATTTTTTTAGCACCTTCTTTATTTGCTTTAACACCAATTTTTCTTCCATCTACTGCTGCTAAAGTTACTGCTTTAACATCATCGATAGCTTGGATATATAAAGTTCTGTTTGATTTAAAAACAGAAACTCTTGG
Source organism: Campylobacter sp. IFREMER_LSEM_CL1890 (assembly GCF_025772045.1). NCBI lineage: Bacteria > Pseudomonadati > Campylobacterota > Epsilonproteobacteria > Campylobacterales > Campylobacteraceae > Campylobacter > Campylobacter sp. IFREMER_LSEM_CL1890. The sequence continues at coordinate 57,402 of NZ_JAKMRK010000002.1, forward strand.
AAGAGCTTGTGTTCCTGAAATTTTTGCTCTAATTCTTTTTTTTCTTTTAATTCTTAAAGATATTTTTCTTTTTAATACATTTGCTCTCATATTCTATCCTTACTTCTTAGATGTCTTACCAGCTTTGCGGATAATACGCTCATCTGAATATTTAACACCTTTTCCTTTGTAAGGCTCAGGTGGTCTAAATTCACGAATTTGAGCAGCAACTTGACCTACCACTTGTTTATCGCTACCTTTGATAATAACATTGTTTTTATCAACGGTAATTTCTATGCCTTCTGGAATAGCATAGTTGATAGGATGAGAAAAACCTAAAGCAAGTTCAAGAACTTTACCTTTTAACGCAGCTTTATAACCAACACCGTTGATTTCTAAAGTTTTGCTAAAACCATCAGTTAAACCGATGATGATGTTTTGAGCTAAAGCTCTATAAGTTCCCCAATAAGCTCTACTTTGTCTATCTTCACCTTTAGGAGAGAAAAGAATTTGCCCTTCTTTAATCTCAACATTAACATTTGCTTTTGTATCAAGCTCTTTTGCTAAATTTCCTTTTTTGAATTTTAGCAAGTTACCTTCTAATTTTACTTCTACTCCACTTGGAATAGCAACTGGTTGTTTACCTATACGAGACATTCATTTTTCCTTTTTACTTGTCTACGATATGACTACTTTATAAGAATGGATACCGAATACCATAAAAAGTAGAAACTCTTACCAAATAGTACATAAAACTTCGCCGCCAACGCCTGCTTTGTAAGCTTCGTCGTTAGCTAAAACACCTTTTGAAGTGCTTACTACGATAGTACCATAACCGTTTTTAAATCTTTTGATCTCATCTTTGCCTTTATAAACACGACGACCAGGTTTAGAAATACGCTTAACTTCGTTAATTACGCTTTTACCTTTTTCATCATATTTTAAAACTACATTGATGAATTTCTTTTTATCCTCTTCAATAACATTAAAGCTTTCAATATAGCCTTTAGCTTGGAAAATTCCAAGTAAAGCTTCGATAACTTTAGAATGCAAAAGTTGAGTAGTCTCTAATCTTCTCATCCCTGCATTTCTAATTCTTGTTAGTGAATCTGAAATTAAATCATTTATCATGGTTCTTTCCTCTTACCAACTTGCTTTTTTAAGACCAGGAATTAAACCTTCATTTGCCATTTTTCTTAAGCAAACTCTGCAAATTCCAAAATCTCTATAAACTGAATGTGGTCTTCCACAAATTTGGCATCTAGTATACCCTCTAACGCTAAATTTAGGTTTGCGGGCAGCTTTTGCAATCATTGATTTTTTAGCCATATTACTTTCCTTTTGCAAATGGCACGCCAAATAATTCTAATAATTTTTGTGCCTCTTTATCTGATTTTGCTGTTGTAACGATAGAAATGTTCATACCATGAGTTCTTAAGATTTTATCATATTCAACTTCTGGGAACATTAACTGCTCATCTAAACCAAAGTTATAGTTTCCTCTTCCATCAAAACCATCTCTTGGAAGACCTCTAAAGTCTTTAACACGAGGAAGAGCTATAGTAATAAGCTTATCTAAGAAAGCATACATATTGTCTTTTCTTAATGTTACCATTACACCTACTGGGAAGCCTTCTCTTACTTTAAAACCAGCAACTGATTTTTTAGCTTTTGTGATAACTGCTTTTTGCCCAGCGATCAATGAAATAGTATCTGCAACATTTTGTAATACTTTTTGATCTTTTGCTAATTCCCCAGCACCTACACTGATTACAACTTTTTCAATAAAAGGAACAAGCATAGGATTTTTAATATCAAATTCTTTAACTAAAGCAGGTTTGATATTTTGAGTATATTTTTCTTTCAATCTCATCATCTTATTCTCCTGCCTTTGCTACATTTGAAATATCCATTGGCATTTCTTTATTGACAAAACCGCCGTTTGGATTTTTATCACTTGGCTTAACAGCTTTTTTAGCGATTTTACAACCCTCAACAATTACTTTATTTGTTTTAGGAAATACTGCTAAAACTTTACCTGTTTTGCCTTTGTCATCGCCTGCGATAACTTTTACCATATCATTCTTTTTAATTTTTAATTTCATTACAACACCTCCGGTGCTAGTGAAACAATTTTCATAAAGCCACCATATCTTACTTCACGACCTACTGGTCCAAAAATACGCGTTCCGATAGGCTCTCTTTTAGCATCAAGAATAACTGCCGCATTTTCATCAAAACGAATTAAAGAACCATTGTCTCTATGAATTTCTTTTTTAGTTCTAACGATAACTGCTTTTACTACTTGACCTTTTTTAACTTTACCATTTGGTAGAGCTTTTTTTACAGATGCAACGATTACATCACCAACAGTAGCGTATCTTCTTTTGCTACCACCTAAAACCTTAATGCACATTAATTCTTTTGCACCGCTATTATCAGCAACTGCAAGCCTAGTAAAACTTTGAATCATTACTCAACTCCTGCTGATACTATAGTTTTTAAGCGAAATGATTTTCTCTTAGAAAGTGGTCTACATTCAATAGCAACTACAGTATTTCCCACTTTAAGTTCATTTCTTTCATCATGAATTAAATATTTTTTAAAGCGTTTTACGATTTTTCTGTATTTTGGGTGAACCACTTTTCTTTCAACCAAAATTGTTGCTGTTTTATCTCCAGCAATTTGAACAACAACGCCTTGAATTTCTCTTTTAAATGCCATTTTCTATCCTTATTTTAAAGCGCTAATTGCAGTATTGATTCTAGCGATGTCTTTTTTAACTTCGCTAATCTCTTTAGGATTAGTTAGCTGCATTGTTTTTAGCTTTTGTCTTAAAGTAAATAAAAGCACCTTTTTTTCTTTTAGCATTGTTGCAAGCTCACCTGCTGTTTTATCTTTAATCTCAGTATATTTCATTTTGGCTCTCTCTTGTAACAAACTTAGTTTTAAATGGCAATTTATGCATCGCTAAAGTTAAAGCTTGTCTTGCCATTTCTTCATTAACCCCTGCCATTTCATAAATAATACGACCTGGTTTAATGTTCATTACCCATTCCTCAACTGCACCTTTACCTTTACCCATACGAGTTTCTAAAGGTTTTTTAGTTAGAGGTTTATCTGGGAAAACTCTAATCCAAGTTTTACCTTGTCTTTTTACAAAACGAGTTAAAGCAATACGAGCTGCTTCAATTTGGCGTGAATTGATACGGCCAGCTTCAGTTGCTTTTAGGGCAAAATCACCAAAAGTAAATTCAGTCCCTCTGTTGGCATAACCTCTGTTACGCCCTTTCATCATTTTACGATATTTTGTTCTTTTTGGCATTAACATGATTATTTACCTCTTCTTGCTCTTCTAGTTTTTTTAGCTGGAGCGTTTTCTTCGGTTTTTTCAGGTTGAACACCCTTTTGTAAAACTTCACCTTTGAAGATCCATACTTTAATACCTATATTTCCATAAGTAGTATGTGCTTCTGCGAAACCGTAATCGATTTTTGCTCTTAAAGTGTGAAGTGGAACACGACCTTCTAGGTACCATTCAGTTCTTGCCATTTCAGCACCACCTAAACGGCCTGAAACTGAAACTTTAATCCCTTTAGCACCTGCTTTTTGCGCTCCTTGAATTACTTTTTTCATTGCTCTTCTAAAAGCAATTCTTTTTTCAAGTTGAGTAGCAACACTTTCAGCTGCAAGCTGAGCTGAAGCACCTGCTTTTCTTTCTTCTTTGATATTGATATTAACTTCTTTTTTGATTAAATCTTGAAGTTCTTTTCTTAAAATATCAACATCACTACCTTTTTTACCAATAATAATCCCTGGTCTTGCAGCTACAACAGTTACTCTTAATTTTTTCGCTGTTCTTTCTACAAGAATTTGGCTAATTCCTGCATAATAAAGTTTTCTTTTTAAAAATGTTCTGATTTTATAATCTTCACCAATATTTTCTGCTAAATTAGCTTTTGTAGGAAACCATCTTGATTCCCAATTTCTATTAATTCCTAGTCTTAAACCAATCGGATTTACTTTTTGTCCCATATTAGCTTTCCTTTTTCACTGATGCTTTTTTAGCTTTTGTAGTTTTTTCAGCACTTGCTTCTACTTTACTAACTTCTACCAAAATGTGTGAAGTTGGCTTTCTAATACGACTAGCACTTCCTCTAGCTCTTGGTCTAAATCTTTTTAAAACCGCACCAGCATCAACACGACAACTTGAAACAACAACTTCATTTGCTTCAAATCCGCCATTTGCTACAGCACTTGAAATAGCATTTGCTATAAATTTAGCACCTTTATTTGGCATAAATTTCAAACTAGCTAATGCAAGCTCTGCATTCATACCTTGAACTTCTCTAGCAATCAATCTCGCTTTAGTTGGAGATAATCTTATGAATTTAATTAACGCTCTACTCATAAATCTCCCTTACTTACCTATTTTTTTCTGAACAGAGCCTTTATGACCCTTAAATGTTCTAGTAGGTGCAAATTCACCTAATTTGTAACCGATATGATTTTCAGTAATATATACTGGGATAAAGCTTTTTCCATTATGAACATTAAAAGTTAAACCTATCATATCAGGTATAATAGTGCTGCGTCTTGACCAAGTTTTAATTGGCTTACCATCGTTAGCTTTTTTAGCAGCGATGACTTTTTTCATTACATGGTCATCAACAAAAGGACCTTTTTTTAGTGACCTAGCCATCTTACTTTCCTTTTCTTCTTGAAATTATTAGCTTATCGCTAGCTTTTTTACGGCGAGTTTTAGCACCTTTAGTTGGTTTACCCCATGGAGTAACTGGATGACGGCCTGAATTTTTCTTACCTTCACCCCCACCGTGCGGGTGATCAACTGGGTTCATCGCAGAACCTCTTGTTTGAGGACGAATACCTCTATGGCGGTTTCTTCCTGCTTTACCGATAGTCACATTTGACCATTCTTCATTACCAACTTCACCGATACTTGCCATACATTCAGCTAAAACTTGTCTCATTTCACCACTTGCAAGTCTTAAGATAACATATTTTTCTTCTTTACCCATTAATTGAGCATAAGCACCCGCTGAACGGATCATTTGTCCACCTTTGCCCGGTTTTAACTCGATATTGTGTACAATAGTACCCACTGGGATGTTTCTTAATTTCATAGCATTACCTGGTTTAATGTCAAGTCCGCTTTCAGCAGCGCAAATAACATCACCAACGCTTAAACCTTTTGGTTGTAAGATGTATCTTTTTTCACCATCTCTATAAGAGATTAATGCAATACGACAATTTCTGTATGGATCATACTCGATTGCTTCAACTTTACCTTCAATACCAAATTTTCTTCTTTTAAAATCTATAATTCTGTAAAGTTTTTTAGCACCTGCTTCTTTATGACGGCTTGTGATTCTACCATTATTGTTACGACCTGCATGAGCTGGAAGTTTTACAAGTAATGAACGCACACTAGCTTTTGCTGTGATATCATCAGAGCTTACACCTGTAATGTATCTTCTACTTGGAGTATATGGTTTATAAGTTTTAATTGCCATTTTATGCCTCCGAACTTTCTAAGCTCACACCTTCTGGTAGCTTAACATAGAATTTTTTAAAGCTATTTCTTTGACCTTCACGACCTCTAAAACGCTTTACTTTTCCATCCATTTTTAAAGAATTAATTCTTACTGGAGTTACACCAAAATATTCTCTTAAAACTTCTTTTAGACCATTTTTAGTCATTTTTGGAGAAGTTTGAATAACTACAACACCTTGCTCTTGAAGGTTTAAGCTTTTTTCAGTGTAAAGTATTGTTTTTATATCAGTAATATCTGCCATTTTAACCCTCTTTTACGATAGATTCAAGCGCTGCTTTTTCAATGATAACAGCATTAAATACAGATACTAAATAAGCATTTACTTCGCTAATATCAACTACATAGCAATTTGCTAAGTTTCTAAAAGCAAGAAGTGTTTTTTCATCTAGTAAATCTTTTACAATTAAAGCATCTTTTAAACCAAGCTTTTTAATAACTGCATTTGCATCTTTTGTTTTACCGCTTTCAATGCTTAAACTATCTACTGAGAATAATGCATTGTTTTGTGCTTTATCAGCCAATGCTCTTTCAAGCGCTAAGCGTTTTTGTTTTTTATTAACTTTTTGGAAATAATTACGATTGTTTGTAGGGCCAAATGCTACAGCACCACCAACCCAAACATTCGTTCTTGTTGAACCTGCTCTTGCACCACCACGACCTTTTTGTCTCCATGGTTTTTTACCACCACCGCTTACATCGCTTCTACCTTTAGTATGAGCTGTGTTTGCTCTAAGGCTAGCAAGATAAGATTTTACATATAAATAAAGGTTGTGAGGATTAACTTCTGCATATTTTGCTGGAAGATCGAGTTCACTAGCTTTTTCAAATTTATCATTTAAAACAGTTACTTTACTCATTTTGCAATCCTTATTTTACCCATAGCACCATTAAATCCTGGTACTGCACCTTTTACTACTAAGATGCCATTTTCTTCATCAAATGAAACTACTTCATTTTTAACAGTAACTTTTACATTACCATAATGACCTGCCATTTTCATACCTGGTTGAACACGACCTGGCCATTCGCGGTTACCGATTGATCCGTGGCGTCTGTGGAATCTTGAACCGTGACTTGCAGGACCTCCGGCAAATCCGTGTCTTTTAACAACCCCACTATAACCTCTACCTTTAGAATTAAAGCTTACTTTTAAGATAGAAGCTTCTTTTAAAGGATTAAGATCAATATCACCTGCTTCTGTGTTTGCTACTTCTAAAGAAGCAAATCTATTATATTCAGCTGAAAGATTGTATTTTTTTTGCTGACCCGCAATGCATTTATTATTTGCTTTGCCTTTTACATAAGCAACCAAAGCTTTTCCATTTTCTACTTCACATACTTTAGTTTGAACAAGTTTAAGTAAGGTTACAGGAATGCTTGGTGTGCTGATTGTTCTACTCATACCAATTTTTTCTACAATGTATTCCATATTCTATCCTTATTTACCCATAGCTCTTACTTCAACATTGACCTCTGGAGCCAAGTCAAGCTTAGTGAGTGAATCTACTGTATCTGGAGTAGCTGCTACAATATCAAGCATACGAGCATGAATTCTCATCTCAAATTGTTCGCGTGAATCTTTATTGATGTGTGGAGATTTCAAAACTGTGTATCTTTTGATTTTTGTAGGCATTGGCACTGGACCTCTAATGTCAGCACCTGTTCTTTTAACAGCTTCTACAATTGCTGCAACTGTGCGATCTAGAACTCTGTGGTCATAAGCTTTTAGCTTAAGCCTGATTCTTTCCATATTTTTTCCTTTGTAAAGAACTCGTTAGACCCATAAGAATCTAACCACCATATAAAATGATGTTGAGATTATATAAAAAGAGCCTTTGCTATGTCAAGAAATTTATACATTTTTTTTAATTATTTTCCTTTTAAAAAGGATAAAAATTAAATTTTATAAAATTTACAAGATTTTTTATACATTAAGAAAATCTAAGAAAAAATATAGTATGATTTCAAAATCTAAAGGGGCATTAGCTCAGCTGGGAGAGCACAACGCTGGCAGCGTTGGGGTCAGCGGTTCGAACCCGCTATGCTCCACCATTAATTACAAAGAAATTTATGAAATCACTACAATTTTTTTACGATAATTACCCAAAATTTCAAAAATTTGATGAAAGAAAAATTCAAATTCAAACCCATAAAAACATCATTATAAAAGGTGGTTTTGCAAGTGGTAAGAAAAATTTAATTTTAAATTTTTTATCTTTGTACAAAAGTGAAAATATACTTTTTATCGATTGTGATGATTTGAAATTTCAAGCAAGTGCTTTGGTAAATTTAAATTCGTTTTTAACCTATAATCCACAGATTAAATTTTTAGCACTTTGCAACTTTGCTCATAATTTTGACTTTGCCAGTTTAAAACACCTTAATTTGCAAATCATAATAAGCGTTTGTGATAGCAATTTTCATTTAGATTATTTTGAAGAACTTCATTTAGATTATTTAGACTTTGAAGAATTTTTAAGCTTAAACAAAAAATACGCTGACACTAAAACCATGGTAAGTTATTTTTTACATACAGGACGCAATGTGATTTTAAATCACAACTTTAACACAAACTCATCATACTTAAGAAGTTTTTACACTCCATTAGAGCTTACCATACTCAAACAAATTGCCTTAGAACTCGGGAATGAATTTAGCGTTAATGAGCTATTAAAAACACTAAAAAATACTATAAAAATTTCCAAAGATACCTTATATAAAAGCATAGAAAAACTAGAATCAAACTACACTTTGTATTTTGTAAAAAATCTTGAAAAGAATTTAAAAAAAATATATTTTTGGGACTTTTCACTAAAAAATTCTCTAAGCATACAAAAAGACTTTAGTGCTTTGTTTGAAAATTTGATTTTAAGCGAGTTGTTTAAATTTGAACAAGAAATTTTTTATACCAAATATTTTGATTTTTACTTACCAAGTCTTAAAAATGCATTTTTATGCTCGCCCTTTAAAGATAAAGATTTACTTAGTTTAAAAGTCAAAAAAATACTTAGTAAAAATCAACTCGCACTTTCGACTATTTATATCATCACGCTTTCACAAAGAGATGAGTTTTTCATAGAAGGGGTGCATGTGATGATTTTACCTTTTGATGAGTGGGCTTTAGGAAATTAATCTAACTCATCAAGCTTATGTTGATTTATGATAGAAATAATAAGCTTAGTATAATTACTTTTAATCTCTGAATATTTTTCCAAATGACTTGCCGCTTCTTTACCATCAAGTTTTTCATTTTGATTTATAGCATCCCACCGCCAAGCTCTAAATTCCTTATAAGCATCATGACGATTTAAATTTAGCAAGTATGAATCCACACTTTCTTGTAAGCTATCAAATATACGAATTTTATGAGTTTTACCTTCACTTCTTTCTTTTGGAATCAAACCTTTCTCACCCCAAGTCCATTCTCCAAATAAATTATTTGCTTCTTTAGCAAAACGACTTGTACCAGTTGCGCTTTCAATAATTGCTTGGGCTATGGCTAAAGATTTTGGAACTTTTTGGATACGCAGTTGGTATTCCTTGTGATCGTATAAATTTTTAACGCGATATTTTTCTTTTAAAAACCATAGTTTTTGCACAGCATTAAAATTTAGTTTTCTAAAATTACTCTTTAAAGCTTCCTCAAAAAAAATATCTACAAATTCTTTTTCATTTTCAATTTCTTTGAAAGAAACATCTAACAAAGCATTGATTTTTTTGATAAAAACTTCACGCTTTTCTTTTATACTTAAAGCATAATAATGTTTATCAAAACCTGCTATAAATTCAGCTTTTAAAAATAAAAAACTACTAAGTAAAATTATAATCAGCTTCAAAACAGCACTTTACCTTTCCTCTGAAAAATATTTGATCATCCTCTAATCTAAAATATAAATTTTCTTTGCTTTTTGGCTTTACTAAAATATCATCTTTAACTTTTTGATTTAAATAAGCAAGATAAAAACAAGCTCCCATACCTGTACCACAAGCTAAAGTCTCATCTTCTACCCCGCGTTCATAGGTTCTAACTCTTATAAATTCTTCATTTTCTATTTTAGCAAAATTAACATTTGCATTATATTTTTTACGCACTTCTTTACATAAATTTACATCAAATTCATTTAAATCATCAACAAAAGTCACCATATGTGGCACACCTGTATTACATCCTTGCCAAATTCTATCTTTATGTTTAAAAGCTTCTTTAATATCCTTCACTCCACTTAATTTAATCTCTACCATGTCATCATCAACAAATGATTTTATAAGTCCTGCTCCAGTTAAAAAATTTAAATATTGTGATTTTTTTAGATAATGATGAGCAAAATGAGCTGCTGCACGCGATCCATTACCACACATATTTGCTTTACTACCATCGCAATTATAAAATTCCCATTCAAAATCATATCTATCATGAGGCACAACTACTATAAGTCCATCAGCACCTATGCCCTCATAACGATTACAAAGAATTCTAGCTAACTCGCTACGATCTTTTTTTTCACCATCTGCAAATACTACAAAATCATTTCCGCTTGCACAATATTTATAAAATTTCATTTTTAACCTTTAAAGTATGTTTTAAAAAATTTAGCACATTTTCTTCAAATTTTTCATAACTTGAAATATTTTTTATCACAAAATCTGCTTTTTTTAGTTTTTCTTCTATATCAAGTTGCAAATTAATTCTTTTTAAGGCTTCATTTTCATCTAAATTATCTCTTTGTATTAATCTTTTTAATAAAATTTCTTTTGGAGCATAAATCAATATACTTTTTCCTAGATCTTGATAATGATTATTTTCAAAAAATAAAGGCAATTCTATAAAAAAAGCCTTGTTTTTTTTATCTAAAATTAGTGCTTTTTGTAAAATTTCTTCTTTGATTTTAGGATGTAAAAAACCTTCTAACTTTTTTTTGGCGTTTAAATCATTAAATACAATAGCACCAAGCTTTTTTCTATCTATTTTTCCTGCTATAAGTAAATCATCATTATCAAAAAGCTTAGCTATAGAATTAGCATTTTCATTTAAAAGCTCATGAGCTATCACATCTGCACTTAAAGTATCAAAACCCAAATTTTGAACTATTTTTATAAAGCTTGACTTTCCACCTGCTATACTTGAAGTCACAAAATAAGCATTTTGCATAATTTAACCTTAAAATATTTTTAGTTAAAATACCTTTTAAATTCTTAAAGGAAGATAAATGAATATAAGCTATGAAGATGCGGGCGTAAGTATAGACAATGGTAATACTTTTGTAGAAGCAATTAAGCCTTTAGTAAAAGAAACTTTTAATGAAAATGTTTTAGGTAGCATAGGTTCTTTTTCGGGTGCTTTTGCCATGCCAAGTGGTTTTAAAAATCCTGTTATGCTAGCAGCAACAGATGGGGTAGGCACAAAGTTGCGTCTTGCTATTGATAGTCAAAAATTTGACACCATAGGCGAAGATTTAGTAGCAATGTGCGTGAATGATTTAATTTGCAATTTTGCTACGCCTTTGTTTTTTCTAGACTATTATGCAAGTGCAAAGTTAGATGTAGAAGTAGCTAAAAAGGTTGTAGCAGGGATTGCTAATGGTTGTAAAAAAGCAAATTGTGCCTTAATAGGCGGAGAAACTGCTGAAATGCCTGGAATGTATCATAACAATGACTTTGACTTAGCAGGTTTTTCAGTGGGCATGGCTGAAAAAGATGAAATAGATAGAAGAAATTTTGTAAAAAATGGAGATATTTTACTAGCTTTGCCTAGTAGTGGGCTTCATTCTAATGGATATTCTTTAGCTAGAAAAGTATTATTTGAAGCACAAAAGCTTAAATTTGATGATAAAATAGATGGTAAAAATTTAATCGATATTTTACTTGAACCTACAAGAATTTATGTAAAAGACTTTTTAAAATTAAAACCTTTCATCAATGCACTAGCTCATATAACAGGTGGTGGTTTAGTGGAAAATTTACCTAGAGTTTTTCCAAGAGGAATAGGTGCTATTATTAGAAAACATCATCTAAAAACTCCTGAAATTTTTTATCAAATAGGCCAAAGCGTAGAAGAAGCTGAAATGTATAGAAGCTTTAACATGGGTGTGGGCTTAGTTATGGTGGTAGATCCATCTAATGTAGGAAAAGTTTTAGAGAACTCAGATGCTTATGTAATAGGCGAAGTTGTGCTAAATGAAGGGGTTGTTTTAGAGTAAAATCTCTTAGACTTTCTAAGAGATTTTATTTTTTAGTTTAGCGGATGAAGTTCATTTGCATAAAAGCTTACTGAATTCATACCTTCTTTGATAGCCCATTCATAAGCTTTTACTACAAATTCCCAGTTAATGTGTGCGTAGAATTTGTCTAAATACGCAGGGCGCGCATTACGGTGATCTACATAGTAAGCATGCTCCCACACATCAACTACTAAAAGTGGAACCTTACCTTCAGTGATAGGTGTAGCAGCATTGCTTGTAGCTACTAATTCTAATTTTTGATTTTGAGTGTTATAAACTAGCCAAAACCAACCAGAACCAAATACTCCTGTAGCGCCTTTGATGAATTCTTCTTTTAAATTTTCCATAGAACCAAAGTCTTTTTCAACCGCTGCTTTAAACTCATCACTTAAAGAACAGCCACAACCACAGCATGTTTTTGGCTTAATGCAGTCAAAATAAAAGTCATGATTATACACTTGAGCAGCGTTGTTAAAAATTCCGCCATTTGAGTTTTGTATGATATAAACTAAATCTTTTCCTACAAATTCAGTATCTTTGATAAGATTGTTTAGGTTATTTACATAAGTTTGATGGTGTTTGCCATGATGAAATGCAAAAGTTTCTGCACTCAAAAAGTCTCCAAAAGCGTCTGCTTCATAAGGTAGTTTTCTTAATTCAAACATATTGTTCTCCTTTTTTAAATTTTATAGCATTCTAACATAGTTAAGTTAAAAAAGACTAAATGAGTCTTTATTTTTCAAAAAGTATTACTTTGCCTTGCTCTAAGCTTTTTGCTACATCAATAATGCTTTGGTTTTTACTACCTTTAAATTTTAAAGATAAGTCTTTTTGCTCTAAAATAAACTTCCCATCTATCAAAACATCAGCTAAGATAAGCAATTCTTTCATAGCTTGTTCTTGCAATAGCTCTTCATAAGTAAAACCTGTATATATAGTAAGATCAAGTCCTAAAGCCTTAATGTGTTTTGCTAGAATACTTAAATTTTTTGCTTGCATAAAAGGCTCCCCGCCACTAAAAGTAACACCTTGGAGTAAAGGATTTTTACAAATATCATCATACAAACTTGCTAAATCTTGCAAATATCCTTTGTTAAAATCATGTGTTTGTGGATTATGACAACCTTTGCAATGATGAGGGCAGCCTTGAGTAAAAATCACATAACGCAAACCATAGCCATCGACTATGGATTCTTTTATGACACCGGCTAATCTAAGAAAAATCGTGTTTAATTCTTGCATGAACTTCAGCTTTTTTAGCGTCATTAAAACGATCAAGCGTTCCTACTAAATAACCTGTGATTCTTCTTATGCGTTCAAATTTAATATCATCTTCTTTTCTATGGCACTTTGGACAAAACTCATCTATCACACCACTATAACCACATACCGGATCTCTATCTAGTGGGAAATTAATCGAGCCATAGCCTATATTGCTTTCTTTCATACATTTTATAATGCGTTCAAAACTTTCTAAATTCTTACTCACATCGCCGTTTAATTCTACATAAGTAATATGCCCGCCATTATTTAACTCATGATATGGGGCTTCGATTTGAATTTTTTCATATATACTAATAGGAAAATCCACAGGAATATGAAAAGAATTAGTATAAAAATCTTTATCAGTTATGCCTTTTAAAATGCCGTATTTTTTTTGATCTAGCTTTAAAAACCTTCCACTTAAACCCTCAGCTGGGGTAGCTATGAGTGAAAAATTAAGCTTATCTTTGAGTGCTTTTTCATCGACAAATTCACGCATAAAACGCACGATTTGCAAACCTAAATCCCTTGCTTCTTGACTTTGTCCATGATGAGAACCTACTAAAGCTATTAAACTCTCACAAAGTCCTATATAACCTATAGCTAAAGTCCCGTGTGCTATGATTTTTTCTACGCTATCATTTTCTTTTAAAGAATCTGAATCTATCCAAATTCCCTCGCCCATTAAAAATGGGAAATTTTTAACCTTTTTTAGACTTTGAATTTTATATCTATGAAGTAATTGCTCATACACAAGCTCCAATTTTTCTTTTAAAAGTGAGTAAAAAAACTCTAAATTTCCTTTGGCTTCTATGGCTAAACGCACAAGATTTATACTTGTAAAGCTTAAATTTCCCCTGCCGCTTGTGATTTCTTTGCTCTCATCATAAACATTTGCCATAACCCTAGTTCTACAACCCATATAAGCTACTTCGCTATTATAATCACCCTTTTTATAGTATTTTGCGTTAAAACTTGCATCTAAAAAGCTAAAATTTGGAAAAAGTCTTTTAGAAGCACATTCTATAGCGAGTTTAAAAAGCTTGTAGTTTGGATCTTTTTCATTATAATTAATACCTTCTTTTACTTTAAAAATTTGCACAGGAAAAATTGGTGTTTCACCATTTCCTAAGCCTTTCATCGTGGCTTTGAGTAAATTTTCTATTACCATTTGCCCTTCAAAAGAAGTATCGGTGCCATAATTTAGCGTGCTAAAAGGCACTTGAGCTCCTGCTCTTGAGTTCATAGTATTAAGATTATGCACCAAAGCTTCCATAGCTTGAAAAGTCGCATCTTGGGTTTGCTTTAATGCTCTTTTGTAAGCATAAGCATTTGCTTGTTTTAAAAAATTCTCATCACTATTTAAATCAAGCTTTAAAAGCTCTTTAAAGCATTCTTTTTCGCTTGAAACTTGAAAATTAGCATTTTTAAAGCATTGCTCATCTAAGTTTTGCTCTAATTTTATTTCAAAAAAAGCATTTATAGCCTTTTTATACTCTTTTTGAAAAGTCTTTGCCACACCCTTTGCCATAGCAAAATCAAAATTTGGTATAGATTGACCTCCATGCATTTCATTTTGATTAGCCTGTAAAGCAATGCAAGCTAAAGAAGCATAAGATCTGATATCATTTGGCTCACGCAAACTTCCATGTCCAGTGCTAAAACCATTTTCAAAAAGCTTTAACAAGTCTATTTGACAACAAGTTTGTGTTAGCATATAAAAGTCTTTATCGTGTATATGTATATCGCCATTTTTATGTGCATTTGCGATATGTTTTGGTAAAATACACTCATCTACATAGTATTTTGCTCCTTCTGAACCATATTTTAACATCATACCCATAGCACTATCTGAGTTGATATTGGCATTTTCTCTTTTTAAATCAGCTTCTTTGGAATCTTTGAAGGTTAAATCATCATACAAATTTAGCAAATCATAGCTACCATTGCGGATTTGTGTTCTTTTTTGGCGGTATAATATATAAGATTTTGCAGTATTGATTAAAGCATTTTTTATTAAAACCTCTTCAACTTTATCTTGAATTTGTTCTACCTGTGCATGATTTTCATCAAGCAAAGCTACAACCTCATCACAAAGCCTACCTAATTCATCATTTTCTAATTTTTTATCAGTAGAGTTTATATTGGCTCTAAAAATAGCATTTTTAATTTTAAAAATATCAAATGCAACTTGACTTTTATCTCTTTTTGTAATAAATTTTATTTTCATGTAAATTTTCCTAAAAAATAATCTCTAGAAGCTAAAAAATAACGCTTTATGAAGATAAGTTTAGTACAAAAACTTGATGAAAAACTTAAAAAGACAAAAGAAAAATTCACACAAAAATTGTGTGAATTTTGTTTATTCTAACTCTATACCTTTTACTGCATAAAGTTTATCAATACCACGATTTCCAAACATTTTTTCAGTATTACAATCCTTTTGGATATTCCACTCATCTAGCTCATGATGGAAATTTTTGCAATTGTGAAAAAGATATGCCATAGTAATTACATTTTGCACATCCCAATTCACAACACTATGCTCATACGCATGACAGTTTTCAAAACAATGTGCCATTCTGGTAGTATTTGAAGTTTTCCAATGCAATAAAGAATGATTGAAATTAACACAATTAAAAAACATATAAGACATATCTTTTAAATTTTGAGTATCCCATTTTGATAAATCTTGATTAAAATTTTTGCAGTTAAAAAACATACTTGCCATATTTTCAACTTTAGAAACATTCCAGCGTGACAAATTTGCATTAAAACTTTCGCAACAATAAAACATATAAGACATATCTTTAGCATTTGATACATCCCAATGTTCAATACCTAAAAAATCCAATCTTTTAGAATAATAAAATACATAAGAAAAATCATCAATCAAAGATACTTCAATATCCCTTAGAGAAATTCTTTCATTATGCACCAAATTCATTAACTCATTTTTGCTTTTAGGTCTATACATTTTGTCCTCCTTTTTGTATATTTTAAAAAACAAGTGTGAAGTCAATGTAAAAAATTTACAAATTATTAACAATAACTTTCAATATATTAATAATAAGTATTTTAAAATAAACTTAATTTAAATAAGATAAAACAAATAAAAAATATTTAAATCGAACAATGTAACTTTTTGTAAAATATGACAATGATTATCAAAAAAAGCGGATATAAAATAGTAAGTGGTGACCCATACGAGACTCGAACTCGTGTTACCGCCGTGAAAGGGCGATGTCCTAACCGCTAGACGAATGGGCCATTTTGCAGTTTTAAGATGAAATTATAACAATTTTTACTTAATAATTATTTAAGGCATTAAAAAATACCTTAAATATCGATTTCTATCCCTACAGGAGCATGATCTGAGCCAAAAATATCATCTCTTATAAAAGCATTTTTAAGTTTATCTTTTAAGCCATTAGAAATGAAAAAATAATCAATCCTCCAGCCTACATTTCTTTCTCTTGCTTTCATTCTATAACTCCACCACGAATACTTTTCTTTAACATCGCCATTTATATGTCTAAAAGTATCTATAAAACCTAATTTTAATAAATCATCTATCCAAGCACGCTCAATCGGTAGAAAACCTGAAGTTTTTTCATTAGCTTTTGGGTGGGTTAAGTCTATCTCACGATGTGCGGTATTAACATCTCCACAGATGATAATTTCTTTACCTTCTTTTAAAAGTTTATCTAAATACATTAAAAAGTCATTATAAAATTTCATTTTAAAATTCAAACGCTCTTCATCTTTTTGACCATTTGGAAAGTAAATATTAAACAAAACTACATTTTTAAAGCTATGCTCTAAAACTCTACCCTCATCATCATCAAAAAACTCACATTTTTTTACCTCACAATCAAAATTACACAAGCTCATTACACCTGAATACCCTGCTCTTTTAGCACTATTTGAATACATATGTTTAAAAGGATACTCATAAATTCTTTTTGGAAATTTATCCTCGTGTGCTTTGATTTCTTGAAAACCTATAAAATCAATTTCTTCTTTTTCAATCC
The DNA here is from genome assembly GCF_025772045.1 of Campylobacter sp. IFREMER_LSEM_CL1890. Classification (NCBI taxonomy): domain Bacteria; kingdom Pseudomonadati; phylum Campylobacterota; class Epsilonproteobacteria; order Campylobacterales; family Campylobacteraceae; genus Campylobacter; species Campylobacter sp. IFREMER_LSEM_CL1890. Next base: position 74,472 of record NZ_JAKMRK010000002.1, read on the forward strand.
AATCAAGTGCATTTTTATCACAAATTGCCCTTAGGCCATTTACATTCCATGATAATAATTTCATAATTTAATCCTTAAACTTACAAAAAGCAAAATCATACCATAAAGATATTAAGTTAACCATTTTTATTTATAATTAAATCTTTAATTTTGAAAGGATTTCATGAAATTTTTTAATATATCGTGGCTTAAATTTATTATTTTGAGTGCTTTTTATATAACTAGTATCAATCTGAAATTGTTTTCTTATATTCACGAAAATTTACATCCTCATAATAATGATATTTCCATTATTTTATATATAATTATATATTTTGCACTATTAGTTGGAATTTTCGCTTTATTATTTTTGCCTTATCTTAGCAAGATTTTAATGATTTTTTTAATAGGTGTGAGTTCAATTAGTAGTTATTTTATGATCAATTATGGTGTTATTATAGATCATGATATGATTAGAAATGCTATGCAAACTGATCAAAAAGAAGTACGCGATCTGATTAATTTTAATATTTTTGTTTATATATTTTTTACTTTTGTGATTCCAGCATTTTTAGTTATAAAAATTAAAATAGAATATCACAATATCAAAAAACATTTAATCATCAAATTTGGCACTTTATTTGTTGCTTTATTTGTTGCTTTTGGATTGCTTGGAATTTTTTCAAAAAGTATTGTACCATTTTTAAGAACTTATAATGAAGTAAGAGTTTATAACACTCCTTTTTATCAAATTTATTCAGCAATTAAATATATAAAATTAGAAGTTATTCCAGAAAAAGAACTTCAAAAGATAGCTTTAGATGCGAAAATGGAAAAAGACTTAAACAAAACTATGATTTTAGTCATAGGGGAAACCGCTAGAGCAAATAACTATTCTTTGGGTGGTTATACCAAAAATGATACTAATTTTTATACCAAAAACGAACCTAATTTAATATATTTTGACAATGTAAGCTCTTGTGGGACAGCAACTGCTAGAAGTTTACCTTGTATATTTTCAAGACACAAAAGAGCTACTTTTGACAATAGTCTTTATGAAGAAAATGCTTTAGATATTTTACAAAGAGTTGGAGTTCAAAGTGTTTGGCTTGGAAATAATTCTGGAGGTTGCAAAGGAAACTGCGATCGTATAGCACATAAATTGATTTCAAAAGATTATGATGAGAGCTTACTTGAGCTTGTAAAAGAACAATTACAAAATCCATCTTCAAGTAAAATCATAGTCGTTCATTTGCAAGGTTCTCATGGACCAGCTTATTTTAAGCGCTATCCAAATGAGTTTAAAAAATTTACGCCAACTTGCGATACAAATGAATTACAACAATGCTCGCAAGAAGAATTAACTAATACCTATGACAATACTTTACTTTATACAGATTTTATCATCAAAAGTCTTATTGACTTACTAAAGCAAAGTCCTTCACAAAATACTTCATTGTTATATGTATCAGACCATGGAGAAAGTTTGGGAGAAAATGGAATTTACCTTCATGGAATGCCCTATTTTATAGCACCAAAAGAACAAACTCATGTTCCTATGATTCTTTGGAGCAAAGATAATAATTTAATCCAAGAATTACAAAAAAAGAAAGATTATAAATTATCTCAAGATAATATTTTTTCAAGTTTATTAGGATATTTTAATGTCCAAACTAAAGAATATGAAGAAAACTATGACTTATATAGTAAAAATTTAAAGGAAAATCCTTAATGAAGCCAAAGTATTCTTTATTTAAAAATGCAAGTTATGCCTTTAGTGGCATTAAATTCTTGCTTAAAGATGAAATGGCTTTTAGAATAGAATTTGCCATTATCTTACCTTTGATTTTTGTAAGCTTATTTTTACCTGTGAGTTTTTTAGAACATTTTGTGCTTATTTTAGTATTAGTTTTGATTTTAATTATAGAGGCATTAAATTCTGCCATAGAAGCTTGCGTGGATCTTTGTACGAGCGAATTTCACATCTTAGCTAAAAAAGCAAAAGATTGTGCGAGCGCTGGGGTGTTTTTTAGCGTTGTTTTGGCTATAATTACTTGGAGTTTTATTCTTTTTAATATGGCTAGAGAATGGATGATAAAGTAAAAACACTATGCATAAAAATCTTTGGTAAAAAACGCTTTGAAATTTTAGAATTTTTAGCCCTTCATGCTAATGAAGATGGCTTTGTCTTTGCAAATATCGAAGAACTTTCTAAAAAGTTAAACATCAGCAAACCAACCATCATTTCTACTTTTAAATTTTTAGAAGAAAAAGCTTTGCTTGAAAAGCTCAAAAACGGCTTATATAAACTCAAATAGGAGATAAAATGACGCTTAAAAACCCTTTGGATATGCATTTACATTTACGCGATGAAAGCATGCTTGAACTTGTAGCTCCATTTAGCGCAAAAGACTTTAAAGCGGGAGTTATCATGCCAAATTTAATCACTCCGCTTACTGAAATAAACGCATTAAAAGCTTATAAAGAACGCATTTTAAAAGCATGTAAAAATGAAGATTTTACGCCTTTGATGACTTTATTTTTTAAAGACTATGATGAGCAATTTTTAGAAAAAGCCAAAGATGAGCTTTTTGCTATCAAGCTTTATCCTGCAGGTATCACTACCAACTCAGATAATGGAATTTCAAGCTTTGATATAGAAAAGTTAAAACCTACACTAAATGCTATGAGTGAGCTTGGACTGCCTTTACTTGTACATGGAGAAACAAATGATTTTGTAATGGATAGAGAAGCAAATTTTGCTAAAATTTATGAAAAATTAGCTAAAAACTTTCCAAAATTAAAAATCGTAATGGAGCATATCACCACTAAAGTTTTGTGTGATTTATTAAAAGATTATGAAAATTTATACGCAACTATCACTTTACATCATTTAATGATAACGCTTGATGATGTAGTGGGTGGTAAGATGGATCCACATTTATTTTGCAAACCTATTGCAAAACGCTATGAAGACAAAGACGCTTTATGTGAGCTTGCTTTTAGCGGCTATGAAAAGGCTATGTTGGGAAGTGATAGCGCACCTCATCCATTACACACTAAAGAATGTTGTGGGTGTGCAGCTGGCGTATTTAGTGCGCCTGTGATTTTACCTGTGTTGGCTGAACTTTTTGAAAAATACTCAAATGAAACAAATTTACAAAAATTTATTTCAGATAATGCTTGTAAAATCCATAATCTTAAATTTGAAAAAGATAAAATCATCACTTTAGAAAAACAAGAATGGCAAGTAGCGCAAAAATACGGCGATGTAGTGCCATTTATGGTGGGAAAAACTTTAAATTTCAAGGTTATTTAGCCTTGAAATTTAATCAATAATCAAAAGTTTTATCTTAGCTTCTATAATCTCTTCTACCTCATCTTTTACAAAGCTTTCTAACTCTTGTTTGTTTGCATTAATGCCATTCATACTCAAATGCCATAAGGCATTTTCTATCGCACTATCCTTATCTCTTTTTACTACTCTAGTTTCATTAAAAATTTCATACTCATAAGGGATACTTTGTACATTTAAAAAACTTTGCAAATCCTCTTCATAAAAACCTTTAAAATGCGTGCTAAAATGCTCAAATATAGGATCTAAAAAGCTACTTTTGCGCCTACTCGCCCAGCCTAAATACACTTTTTTAGAAGCTAAGTTTAAAAAAGCTTTATAGTCTTTTTCATTTTGCAAAGCAGGAGACATACTCAAAAAGGCTAAACCAAAATTTGTGTTATTGTTTTTATAAAAATTTTCAAAGTCTAAATTTAAAGTTTTTATATTTGATATAGCATGAGTTTTTGCATCTTCTTGTAAAATTTCAAGCATAGCACTAGAGCTGTCTATACCTAAAACACTTTTTGCTTTTTGTGCTAAATGCAAAGTCCAAACACCGCTCCCACAGCCTATATCCACCACTATTTTGCCTTGTAAAGATCCAAGTTTTGCAAAAGTGGCTTTTTGAATTTCGTTTAAGTTAGAACTATATCTTGCATAGCTTTTTGCTTTTTTATTCCATAAATTCATCTTCACTCCTTATTTTTTCTAATATAGTATAATATTTTTTTGTTTTTAGAAAGGAAAATTATGCGAGTATTGTTTTTGTGTTTGATTTCATTTTTAAGTATATATGCCAAAGATTTGGTAAGTGTTAGTATAGCCCCACAAGCTTATTTTGTAAAGCAAATTGCTAAAGACACTTTGGACATCAATATAGTCATACCGCCTAATGCAAATGAGCATACTTTCGAATTTAAGCCAAGTGGTATTTTAAAGCTTGAAAAAAGTGATATTTACTTTACTGCAAATTTAGAATTTGAAAAAATTTGGATTTTAAAACTTAAAGATAATCTCAAAAATACCAAAATCATCTCTACTCAAAATAGCATTGATTTTATACCTTTGCAAGAGCATGCACACGAAGGACATCATCATCATGGAGATGACCCTCACACATGGCTTGACCCACTTTTAGCAAAAACCCATGCTAAAAATATCACCTTAGCACTTATAGAACAATACCCACAAAATAAAGCATTTTATGAACAAAATTTAGAAAATTTCTTAAAAGAAATGGATACATTAAATTTACAAATACAAGCTTTATTTAAAAACACAAACAATAAGCATTTTTTAGTTTATCATCCATCTTGGGGGTATTTTGCAAAAAGATATCATCTAAGCCAAATTCCTGTAGAAATAGAAGGGAAAGAACCTAAGCCAAAAGACTTAGCCAAACTTGCAAAACTCATACAAAAAGAGCAAATCAAAGCTATTTTCGTGCCAAAAGGAGCTGATAACAACACCATTAAAGCTATAGCGAGTAATTATAATCTTAAAATCATAGAACTTGATCATTTGCCAAATGATTATAAAAATGAGCTTTTAAAAGATGCAAAAAATATAGCAAGTGTTTTACAATGATAAAAATCAATATTAAAAATTTAAACTTTTCATATAACCAAGATGAGGTTTTAAAAAATATTAACCTAAACTATGAAAGTAAAGACTTTTTAGCCATAGTAGGACCAAATGGTGGAGGCAAATCTACACTTTTAAAACTCATACTAGGCTTGATAAATAGTCATAAAAATATAAACTTTGAAAACTTAAGTTTAAAGGATATAGGTTATGTCCCACAAAATACTTTAGCTAATCCAAACTTTCCAGTACGCGTGCTAGAAGTGGTGATGATGGGAAGGGTGGATAAAAAATTCTTTGGTTTTTATACCAAAAAAGATCAAGAACAAGCCTTACTAGCCTTAGAAAAAGTAGGTATGAGAAATTTTTGGGATAAAAAAATCAACGAATTAAGCGGAGGCCAAAGACAAAGAGTTTATATAGCAAGAGCCCTAGCAAGTGAATGCAAGCTTTTAATCCTTGATGAGCCTACTGCAAGCATAGATACTAAAGGCTCGGTACAGATTTTTGAGCTTTTGAAAAAATTACACGAAAGTGGGGTTGGTGTGATAGTAATATGCCATGATTTAAATGTAAGCTTAGCTTATGCAAATAAAATCGCGTATTTAAACAAAGAGTTATTCTTGCATGAAAATACGCCTGAAAAAAAGGCACATTTACTAGCACATTTAAGCCAAAATCACACGCATTTTTGTGATGTGGAGCTTAGCTTGGAGCGGTGTTGTTGCAAAGGAGAAAATCATGCTTGAGCTTTTATCTAGCTCTTTTATACAAAATGCTTTTTTAGCTGCATTTTTAACTAGCATTGCTTGTGGAATTATGGGGACTTTGATCATGATCAACCGCTTAAGCTCTATGGCAGGAGGCATTACGCATGGGGCTTTTGGGGGTATAGGCATAGCATTTTATTTTGGCTTGCCGGTATTAGTTAGTACGAGTTTATTTACTCTTTTTTTGGCTTTACTTGTAGCATTTTTAGTACAAAAATATCCTTTTAGAAGTGACAATATAGTCGGGGTTATATGGGCTTTTGGAATGGCTGTTGGTATCATACTCATAGACTTAACTCCTGGTTATAATAGTGATTTAATGGGGTATTTATTTGGTAGTATTTTGTCTGTACCTACACAAGATATAGTTTTATTTGCAGTGATTGATGTGATTTTTATCATTTTAGTGTTGCTTTTTTATCGTCAATTTGAAATTCTAAGCTTTGATAAAGAATTTGCAAGCTTAAGAGGGGTTAAAACTAATCTTTTTCACTATCTTTTAATCGCGATGATGGCTTTTTGTATTGTTATAAGTATCAAAGTAGTAGGACTTATACTTGTGATAGCTTTACTTAGCATACCTGCATTTATCGCTGAGAGCTTTTCTAAAAAGCTTGGTCAAATGATGATCATCTCTACGCTTTTGAGCATAAGTTTTTGCGTAATAGGGCTTTTTGTGAGTTTTTATTATAACCTTGCAAGTGGAGCTTGTATCATAGCTAGCGCTTGTATAGCTTTTGTGCTTTATCTTTGTTTTAGTGCTTTTTTAAAGAAAAGTTGAAATTTACTTTTACTTTAAAACACTATTTTCATGCACTCTTAAAAAACTAGCAAATTTTGGTTTGCCATTTTTGGTTAAACCATTGTATTTAAAAGTAATTATAGCACCAATTGGCGGAGGATTTAAGCGATCGCTTTCTTTAAAACCTGAACCTATTTTAAAACTCACTTTTTTACCCTCAATCACTGCTTCACAAAGTAAAGATCCCATTTTACCTTCAAATTTTCCCTTACCTTCAAAATGCTTTTTTACAACACATTCTGTATCATCAAAAGGTTTTAGTTTAAAAGCATTATTTGATCTTTTCTTTTCATAAGGTGCATTGTTTAATCTTATGATTATACCCTCGCCCTTATGCAAAATGATATCTTGATAAAATTGTTCTAAATGATTTTTATCTTTAATGGAAACTTGTGGAATAATTTTTATAAAATCATTTGGATTTTTAGCCAAACACTTTTTCAAAACTTCTAATCTTGCTTCTAAGGTACAAGGATCAAGCTTAAATTCCTCACAAGCATTTGGCACATCAAAGACATTATAACTTACTTTTTGCCAAAGTTTTTCATCAGGATTTTCTTGGCGTATTAAAGATGAAATTTCTTCAAAAGAAGCTCTTTTTATCCAAAGTTCTCCATCTAATTCAAATTTAGGAAAATTTTTTGTGAAAAATGAAGGAAGTTTTATAGTATTTCCTGCTCTTGTTTGCATAGACTTACCATTCCAAAGACCTCTTACGCCATCGAGTTTTTCGCTCATGAGATAATGACTTAAATCTACATCTTTAAATGCTTTTTCATCATAAACTTTAAAAAGCAAAATATCTTTAGCAAAAAGAGAATTTAAGAAGAAAGCAAAGAGAAAAACAAGGCTTATAAATAGCCTTGCAATAAGATTAAAGTGCTTTTTTAGCAGCATCTGCAATTTTTGCAAAAGCAGCTGCATCATTCATTGCTAAATCAGCTAAGATTTTTCTATCAAGCTCAATGCCTGCTTTTTTAAGACCATTTATAAATCTTGAATAACTAATATCATTTAGTCTGCAAGCTGCATTGATACGCACTATCCAAAGACGACGAAAATCGCGTTTTTTGCGGCGTCTATCACGATACGCATAAACCAAACTTCTTTCTAATTGTTCTTTAGCTTTTCTAAAGTGTTTGCGGCGACCACTATAAAAACCACGCGCAAGTTTTAAAACTTTTTTATGTCTGCGGCGTCTTACAACACCTGTTTTTACTCTTGCCATATTTATCCTTTCACAAATTGGCGTTCGTTAAACGAATCTTGCCCTTTAAAACAAGGGGAGTTTGAATGACTTTCGTCAAAAACTAAATTTAAGCGGGCTTAAATTCCTAACATTTTTTCAACCGCTTTAACATTGGTTGAGTGAACATACTTAGAAGTGCGGAGATCACGCATTCTTTTAGCAGGTTTTTTAGTCAAAATGTGGCTTCTATAAGCAGCACCTCTTTTGATTTTATTTTTACCTACTTTGAAGCGTTTAACAGCACTTTTAACGCTTTTCATTTTTGGCATGTGTATCCTTTGGATAAATTTTTTCATAAAAGAAAGCTATCATTTTACTATAACTATGCTTTAGAAAAATTAAATTCATTTCTTAAGAATTTTTCTTTAAAATTAAGTAAAATACCAAAATCAAACATTTTCAAGGAAAACTATGAACAATCTTTTAATCCTTTATAATCCTTACTATCAAGATAATGTCATCAAAGAGCATTTGCAAATTCTGCTTGATAAAGGCAAAGTTGCTTTTGCCAAAGTAAAATCAAAAATCAACGATCAAAACAATTCTTTTGAAAAAGACTTAGATGAAATTTATACTAGCACTAGTAAAGATAGTCCTTTGCAACTTTTTTTAAGTGATTATGCGAATTTATTTGTAGCAAAGGTCACAAAGGTAAGCAAAAGTTTAGATGATGAGAGTTTATTACCAAGTTATTATAAAGAAAAGAATTTTAACATCGAGTGTTATTTCATCATAGAAGATTTAAGAGAATTAGTTCGTGAAGATTTTACAACTGTTAAAAATCATTATCTATCAAATTTTACCACGCCAAATTATAAAAACAACTCTTATGCTATCTATGGAAATTCTTATGTATATCCTTTAATCATCAAGCAAAAAAACGAGATTGATTATTTTTTAGATGAAACAAAGTGTTATTTAAACGTTTATAAAAGTCAAGAGTATCTAAAAATTCAAGATATTTATAAAAAATACATCTTTGGAAATGAGCTTTTTCATCTTTTACACCCTGATAGCATTAGCAATATAATATATGCTGAAATGGAATTTGATGAAAACAAACAAGATCCTTTGTATGATTTTACCTCTATCATCGTTAAATACTCTAAAACCTTAGAATATGAAATTTATGATTTTTGTAAAAAAGTATTTTTGCAACTTTGCCAAAAAGATGAAAGCATAAAAAATATAAGCTATAGCGTACAACAAAATGCTTATACATTAAGTGATTTTTTTAAACATAAACCAAACATAGGCACGATGAAATTTTTACTTATAAACAAACAAATTCAAGACTTACTTGAAATAAAATGTAAAAATTTTATCATTTATGAGCTTTGCAAGCACATGAATACCTTGCAAGACATAAGAAACACAGCTGTACATGAAAAAGCCTCATCGCTAGAGCAAACTAAAAAGTTAAGAAATCTCATCTTGGGCATGGATACTTTTAGCATTTTAAAAGGAATTTTAATACAAAAGCAAAGATTAGACAATAAACAAGTATTGTAACATCACAATACTTGTTTGCTACACCAATAAACTAATAAAATATTATCAACATATCTTTTATATTTTGAAATTTAACTCTTATATGACACAACCTGTCGTAAATATAAAATATAATTTTTCACTAAATTAAATTTCTTGACAATCAAAAGATTATATTTGTATAATTATTTACAAACAGAAAGGAAGCTTATGTCAAACAATGATACATTAGATCAACTTGATATAAAAAACGAATATGAAAGTTTTTTAACCATATTAGAAACTATTAACAAAAAATCAAGCATCTGCGTCATAGGTTTATATAATAGCGGAAAAAGCTCACTGCTCAATGCCTTAACAAATTCTTTTGATAAAAATAATTTTTCAGTAGCTGATATAGTTGAAACAAAAGAAATTAAATCTTTAGAATATGAAGATGTAATTTTTATCGATACACCTGGATTAAATATTGATGAAAACGATGATGCAAATGCTTCTAAAGGATTTTTGCAATCTGACATATATCTTTTTGTACATAGTGTTTTAACGGGGGAATTACACAAACAAGAATTTGAGTATTTGAAAAAATTAGTTGAAAATAATGATGATAATTTTGTTAAAAATTTAATCATTATTTTGTCAAAATCTGATGGAGTAGATAGAGATAAAATTAAACAAGTCAAAGAAAGTATGGAAAATCAATTATTAAATTTTATCGACCAAAAAACCATTGATAAAATAAAAATAATTCCTATTTCATCTGAAAGCTATATTAAGGGTTATAATGAAAATAAAAAACTACTCATAGAAAATAGCAATATAGAGTTATTAAATCAAACACTTAATGATTTAAAATCCAATTTAAAAGTAGATGAAAATAGAAAAAATAAACTACGAAATCATGAAATTTTTACAAAAATAAATGATTTAATTTCTCAAAAAAATAAAGAATTAAAAGACAAGACTACAAAAAGAGAACAACTCAAAACAACGATTGACAATGAAATCAAAAAAGCTAATAAAAACTTAGCAAAAATTTTAAATTAAGGAGATATCATGTTGCCATTATTTTGGGTAGGAGCCGCAGTAGCATCTGCTTTTGTTGGTAAAAAAATATATGATAGTGTTACAGAAAAAGATAATGATGATTATAATTTTGAAGAAAAAGAACAATCTGATTCTGAAATACAATACAATAATTTACTTAATGCATACAAAGAAGATTTTAAATATAAAAAAATAGAGCTAGTAACTTCTAGTTATACAGACGCTTGTAAAAATTCCACAAAACCCTTTATTGTATTTGCAAAAAGTCAAGAGCTTGATGATATTGACGAGCAAATATACTCGCTCGAAAACGACATTGAGCAATTAAAAGAAATTCAAAATCAGCTAAAAACAAAAATAGAGGAAATTTCATGAAAGAACAACTAAATCAATTCTATCATGACTTAGAAAAATTAAGCATAATAGGAACTAATTTACTTAAAAAAAGAGAGCAAGTAGAAAATTATGTAAAAGAATTTAAAGAAAATTGTGTAAAAATCAATATAGCTCAACTTGAAACTAAAAATCAAGAAATTGGTGAATTTTTAAAGCAAAAGTTAGATTCAATACACCTAGCTATATCCAACTGGGAAAATGAAATTTTAAAACTTTCTAATGAAGACAAATTTAGAGATGAATTAGAAAATAATTTCATTGTTATTATTTATGGAAAAGTAAAGGCCGGTAAAAGTACTTTAGGAAATTTTGTAGCTAGCAATTGCTTAGAAAGCCAAAAACCTTATTTTAAAGTCTACGATAAAACCGGAAAAGAAAGAGAAAGTGAAAAACTAGAAGAAATTCAAGAATTTAAAACAGATATTACAGAATGCACTAGTTCTATACAATTATTCAAACTAGGCGGAAAAGATGAAAATGGTGGTATAGCATGGGTAGACACTCCAGGATTATTATCTACAACGGAAGAAAATGGAAATTTAGCTAAACAATATATCGAAGCTGCTGATTATATCATCTTTCCAACTAGCTCTGATGCACCTTTACAAAATGATGAAATAGAACAAATCAATGAATTAGTAAATTCTGGTAAAGGCTCTGCTTTAAGATTAATCATCACAAAATCAGACAAAACAATACAAGATGAAGTAGATGGAAAAATAGTTGCTATATTAGAAAATAAAAAAGAAGAAGATAGAAAAAAACAGGAAGAATATGTTTTAAATACAACCAAAGAAAAAATCCCAAATTTAGAACAAAATGAAAAAATTATGTCAATTTCAGTTTTTACAGCACAAGAAGGGATTAAAACAAACAATATAGAATTATTTAAAAACAGTAATATAGAAGAATTTTACAATTCTATGTCTTTAGTGCTAACAAAAAAAGCTCAAAAACTCAAAGAAGAAGTGCCACAAAAAAGATTAAATTCTTTAATTAATTCTATTTTAGAAAAATCAAACGCCAAAGATGACTATCAAGCTTTAAAGAATCTAATCGAAGAAAAAAAGAGAGAAGGACAAGCTATACAATCTAACTTGAATAATGAAATTTCTTTATTATTGCACGAAGAATTAAACATTATAGTAAATGAAATTAATGAATTTAATGCAGAGGAAAAATTTAAAAACACAGCAAAAACTATAGCAGAAAAAGTAAATAACCAAATATGCTCTGAAGTTAATAAACTAGTAAATGATTTTGTTATGCGATTTAACATCATAGCTCCTGCTTTAGATTCAAAAATAGAAACAAAATATAAAACATACAAATATACCATACCGAGAGGCTTTTTTGAAAAATTTATAAATACCATCAGTTTTGACTATTTCTACAAAGAAGAAACAACAAATAAAAAAATCAAAGCAGGTGACAATAGGTCTGAACTGATAGAAAAAAATATCCAATTGCTAAAAAAACACTATGAGGAGGTAGCAAATGAGAGTATTAAAACATTTTATAATGATGTTTTAGTTCCTTGTGAAAAAATAGCAGAAGGATTAAAAATAAACATTATAAGCCTAGAAAACAAATTATTAAAACTAAAGGAAAATAAATGAAAAATATAATTGAACAATACAAAAACAAAATTGCCATTTTGCAAAATGTAGAATCAGAGCTGGTTGGTCATCAAATTTGCGATCAAGAAAAAATAACTCATCTTAAAAATACTTTGCAAGATAAAATAGAAAATTTTAAACCAAAAATGATGGTTTATGGGGTATATAATTCTGGAAAAAGCACCTTGATAAATGCCTTAGTAGGTAAAGAAGTAGCAAAAACAGGTGATGCTCCTGAAACAAAACAAGTACAATCTTACAAATATAATGATTTTGAAATTTTTGATACTCCAGGAGTAAATGCACCCGAAGAAGATCAAAAAATAGCAGATGATTATTATAAGCAATGTGAATTGATTTTATTTGTAATGAGCAATGAAAATGTTGAGCAAACCTTTTTATATGAAAAAATAAAAAAAATTATAGATGATAATAAATCAGCCATTATTATCTTAAATAAAAAACAAAATGTAAGTGATGAGGATGATATTAAGCAACGCGAAGTAATTTACTTAAATCTTGAAAAATTTGGTTTTGATAAAGAAGATGCTAAAGAAAAAATATCCGTTTATTCAGTTAATGCATTAAGTGCTTTTAAAGGTAAATCTGAAAATAAAAATCTTTTATATGAAAATAGTGGATTTTATGAACTTGAAAACAAGATCAAAGATTTATTCTATAGCAGTGGCGAAAAAGAAATAATACAATTATGTAATAAAAATATTAATGATTTTATAGATGATGTTAATATATCTATAGATAAAAAGTTAGATGATAAATCTATAGAAATTATAGAAAATTTCATCAGCAACACTCAACGCGAAAAAGAGGTAGTAAAACATGAATTACTAGGCATTGTCAATGAAAAATGTTCTAAATTAGAAAATGAGTTATATGATAAAAGTGAAGGCAATATATCTTTGCTTGAAGATGTGATAAAACAAAGCATAGATGAAATAAAACAAAAATTAGAAAATACCATGAAAGAAAAAGTTGAAAATCTCAAAAAAAATATTGAAAATATCAACTATACTTTTGATAAATTAAGTAAATGCGGTGAAATTAAATTTAATACCTCCAACTCTGATGAAGATGCTGGTATAACAGATTTCTTAAAAAATGATGCAAAAAAATGGTTAAGTGGATTGGAGCTTGCACTTATAGCGATTCCACATCCTTATGCAAAATTAGCTCTAAAATGTGTTGCAGTTTTAAATACTATACTATCAACTGTTTTTTCAGACAATGAAACAGAATCTCAAAATGAAGAAAATAAAGCAAAACAAATGCATATTATCAATGAAATAAAAAATATAATTCTTCATATTAAAGATAATTTTACAAAAGCAATAACTGAACAAGTTAATGATATTTATAATCCGATTATCAATAGTAAATTATCTGAAAAATTAAACACAGAGGAGCTTAACGCTAAGTTGCTAGATATGAAAAATCGCATTGGGGAATTAAATCAAGAGTTACCAACTGCTTAATTTTAAAAAACGACACAACCTGTCATAAAGCTAAAATATAATTCCTTTTGTAAATCAAAACAAAAGGAGTTATTTATGGGAAAATTAGGTTTTATTTTAGGTGGAGTTGCTTTAGCTGCAACTGGATATGGATTAAAAAAATGGTATGACAAAACCAAAGAAGAAAATGCATACTGGACTGATGATCCAAAAGACATAGCATGTGAAATGCTTGGGCAAGCTACTGAAAAAGTTTATAATGTAGTTGATGTGGTGGATGATAAATTTTTCAACGAGCCTTTGGTTGTTTCAGATTTATTTGGCGGAAAAGAAGCCATAGAAAACAACCCAGAACTCAAAGAAAAATACGAACAAACATGTGCTAGCATAAAAGAGATTTTTGAAAACGCAAATCCGAGTGAAATAAAAGAGCAAAAAATGGATAATTTTTAACAGCTTACAAAACAAAAAAGGAAATTAATGATACGTCCTATGCCATTTAAAAAAGTATGTAAAAAATGCGGGTATTCTAAAGTAATAGTTCCAAAATCTGATGTTATGTCTTTTAGTGGTGAAATTTTTTCTTGTCCAAAATGTAAAGAACCTCTCCAAAGAAAAAATGCAAACGCCTTAGAAATGGCATTTAGCACCATACTAAGTGCTTTTAAAAAATAATAATTTATAATATAATCTGACAAAAATACTAGATATAATTACGGAGGTATAATGGATTACGAACTTTTTAAACATGTTAGCACATTACATGAAGGAAATACAATCTACTTTTACAATTGGATGAATAATATAGGTTTATCAATAGAAAAAGAAAATATTCTTAAAATTGATTCAAACATAGTAAATTTCTCAAAACACTTCGAGCAAACAAATATTGATTATTTAATAAAAAACATGTTTATTAGCAAAAATATCATTTTAGATGGATTGGAACTACAAAAAGAAGAATTCAAGAAACAACTTCAAAGAGAAAATGATAGCTTACATCTTATCTTACTACCAGCTGGTTATGCTTGTAATTTTAGATGTGTATATTGTTACGAAAACCATCAAAATACTTCAAAATTTTCCACATTTCATAATGATAAAATTTTACAATTAATCAATAAACATCTTGATAAAAACATTCACATAGAATATTTTGGTGGAGAACCTTTGCTAAACTACAAATGGATTAAAATATTTCAAGAAAAAATTAAAAATATTCAACATAATGCTTCTATGACAACAAATGGATATTTACTATCAAGTAATAAATTTCAAGATTTACTACAAAGAAACATAACAAATTATCAAATTACAATAGACGGAATTCAAGAAACACATGATAAACTTCGAATCAAATGTAATGGAAGCGGAAGCTATAAAACTATAATGAAAAATTTACAAGATATTAGTAAACTTAATAGCAACTATAGTATTATATTAAGATGTAATTTTAATCAAGAAAGTTCAAAAAAATTGAACAGGAAATTATTTTTTGAAAATTTGAATTTCTTAAAACATGACTATAGGTTTAGATTGATATTTCGCCCTATTGGTCTATATTCAGATGCCAACGGAACAACCACAAATAAAACTTTTAATGCATATTACAAAGATAAGTATAATGTGCAAAATTTATGGGAGCAAGAAGCTCTCGAAAGAGGTTTTTTACTTGGTGATATATCTCTTTATAGTCAAATTGGTGGTTCCATTTGTTACGCCTCTAAAAAAAACACAATGACAATAACACCTGATATGAATATTCTAAAATGTACAATTGCTGTAGATCAAACATATAATAATTTTGGAAAAATAAAAGATAATATAGTTTTGAATGCGAATAAAATACAACAATGGGAAAAATATATAAACTTTGATTCCAACTGTGGCGAATGTTTTTTCTTTTTTCAATGCATGGGAAGATCTTGCGCATTAAAAAACTTTATAAAAAAAGATAAAGCATGTCCTATTCAACCAACAGATCGAGACCAAATCATCGACAAAATTCGAAAACAAAAACTAATTTTAAAAGAAAGGTTAATAGATAATGAGAAAAAAAATTATTTTAAACAAGACAACATTAAATATTAATTTTAAACTAAATATGAATATAGAAATACTAAGTTCAAACTGTCAAGAAAATTATGTAGAATTTGACTCCATACAAGAGGATGTAATAATAGAAAATGGCGATGATTTTTTAAATATTACAACACCAAGAAATCATAAAAAATTTAAAAATATACATGATATTTTTTGCTTTTTTTCAAAAGAACTTATAAAAAACACATCTTACGAGGGTTCTGCAAAAATCTACCTTACAAACCAATGCACCTTAGAACTCCAATCAAATAAAGCAGAATGTTTCATATACACCCCTATAAAACAACTAAACATAAAACTGAACGATGGTGTGATATTTATATATGATATAGTAGATACTTTAGGGATTAAAATAAATACCGGAAACATTACGCTATCTAACGCTATTAACAATTGCAAAATTAAAGGCAATACGCTAATTTTTCAAAATACATCCGATATACAAAATCTTGATCTAAAAGCTAATAATGGTACTCTAAAGTTATTTTCAAGCAATAAAGTAAAAAAATGGGATATAAAAAGCCACAAGGCATCTATAGTTATAGATAAAAATGACTTTATTGGCTCTATTAATGGTAAGAAATCAAGTGGAAACGATTCTGATAATGGTCAAATTTCAATAAAATCTAATAGTGGACATGTTACAATATTATGATGTCTTAAGGAGAAAAAATGCAGGTAGATGAAAGTATTGCTCAGTTAGAGTCACAAATAAAAATTCAAGGCGATACCATTTGCACAGGCGATATTGCATGCGGATCGAATTGGACATACTGTGGATAGGAGAAAAAATGCAGGTAGATGAAAGTATTGCTCAGTTAGAGTCACAAATAAAAATTCAAGGCGATACCATTTGCACAGGCGATATTGCATGCGGATCGAATATAAGAAAATGCTAATATATAATGATACAATTGTATCATTATATTTACTGACCATAAATTTGTTTTTATTCTTTGATACTTATATCTATTGGAATTTAATAAAATAAAAAATAAATTTTTATTAATTAATTTTTATATTCTCAAATAAAACTATTTTATGTTTAATAAATTATATCAAAAGATTTTATTGTATTTTAACTACCTACGAAAATGATCCAAAAACAATCAAACAAAACATCAAAGATTTGCTAAAATAAACAAAAAAAGGTTGTATATGGAAAAAGACAAGCTTTCTACGCGTTTAGTTTCTATACTGCAGTGTTTAAACAATGGCGAGCGTTTTAGCTTAAAAGAGCTTGCACAAGAATTTAATGTCAGCATTCGCACCATACAAAGAGACTTGCATGAGCGCCTTGCTTTTATCCCTATAAAAAAAGAAAATGGAAAGTATTTTTTAGAAGGCTATGTTTTAGGAAAATTAAGCTTTAAAGATATACAAAATTTTGCTATTTTAAGCGGTATAGGTAGACTTTATCCTAGTTTAGATAAAGAGTTTTTAAACGACTTGCTTAATGAAAAAATCAATAAAGCCTTTTTAGTCAAAACCCAAAGCTATGAAACACTTGATAGAGAAGTTTTTGAGGAACTAAGTGCAGCTATCATAGCAAAATACCCCATTAGTTTTTACTACAAAGAAAAACACAGAAAAGCAAATCCATACAAACTCATCAATATTGATCACATATGGTATCTTTTAGCAGATGAAAACGATACTTTAAAAACCTTTACTTTTTCTAAAATCACACAACTAAAAGTAGAAAAAAAAGAAATTTTTACCCCAAAAGAAGAGTTTTTAAAACAAATTCAAAAAGATCAAAGCAACTGGATTAGTAAAGAAAACAAAGAAGCTATTTTAAAGCTTGATAAAAAAGCCAAAGAATATTTCTTAAGAAAAAATGCCCTTACTAAATACGAATTTATAGATGAGGATGAGAATTTTATTTACATCAAGGCATTTTATACCTATGATGATGAGCTTTTAAATTTAATAAGATATTGGATACCATATATTAAAATAAACAAGCCTATTGCTTTAAAAGAAAAGCTTTTTAAGCAGTTAAATACATACATGCAAGATTAGCGTTTTTTTAATACATAGAGTTGTTCTTGTATATGCATAGAGCGTTTAGAAAGGTTTCTACTAGCTCTAAAGGCATTATACTTTTGCTCAAGCACAAAACATTCTCCAAGACTTTGAAGTCTTTTTGTGAAATTTTCTTTTTTTACAAAACCCTCACAATTATAAGAAAGTAATACAATCTTAGCTTTTAAATCATTTATCAAATCAAACAAAGCATCTTCGGCTTTTTTTTCTTTGTTAAAAGCACTGCGGTTCCAGTCTTTTGGTATGCCAGAAACCTTTGAAATTTCATTTGGCTTTTTATAATTAGCGATTAAATTTAACATAAAATAATTTGATCCATAAGGGTGTTGATTATAAGGTGGGTCTAAATACGCCACATCAAAGCTATCAAGCTCCTTAGCTAAAATATTTGCGTCTTTTTGAAAAACCTCATACTCACAAGTAAAATTTGAAAAAATAGGCATTTTTAAAGCTATATCACCCTTTATACGACTAAGCGCATTTGCTCCATTTCCTCCAAATTTTCCCACTCCATTTTTATCTTTATAAAAGCCTTTAAAAACCCCGCTTGTATTTGCATGCACGCTTGCTTCATAGATAAGTGGTGCGATGAAGTATTTTTGAATTTCTTTCGGCAGGCTTGAAATTTTTTCTCGCATAGAGTCTAAATACATAGCGTTTTTAAGTGTGTAGAAAACTCTTTCATTCTTTTGGATATACTCATCATCATTTGGCGCATAAAGCTTGCTTATAAAGCCTTTTTTGAGTTTTAAATCAGAAGTTAAAAAAGCATAATGTTTTTGTAATTCTTGTAAAAATTTCGCGTTTTGATTGCTTAAATAACACTCATTGATGATTTTAGAATAATCTTCCAAATCATTTGCCATGATAAAACTCGCATAAGGCTTCACAAAACGCGAAACTACCCCAGAGCCACTAAATACATCACAAAAACTAAATTTGTCTTTTTTAAGCTCATTTTGTGCGAATTTAAAGCCTTGATTTAAAAACTCGAGCAAAGATCTTTTATTACCAAGATAAGTTACGATTTGTTCTTTTAAAAATTGCGGATTTTCTTCTAGCATAAGTTTAAAATACAAGCCTTAAAAAGGCTTGTGATTATTTTTTCTTTTTAGGAGTTACTAGCATATTTACATAGCGTCCTTCGAGTAAAGGCTCTTTGTCTCTATCTGCTATATCTTCAACCATTTGCCAAATTTTTTCAAGCAAAGCTACCCCTGCTTCAGGAGAGCCCATCTCACGACCTTTTAAAAACACTCTAAATTTCACATGCTTGCCTTGCTCTAAAAACTCGCTTGCATGTTTGACTTTATAATTAATGTCATTTTGAGCAATTTTCACAGAAAGTTTGATTTCTTTTATATCAATAACTTTTTGTTTTTTCTTTGCTTCTTTTTGTTTCTTTTCTTGTTGATAACGGAATTTTCCATAATCCATTATCTTACATACAGGTGGTTTGGCTTCAGGGGCTATCATCACCAAATCAAGCCCTAGTCTATTTGCTATATCTAGTGCTTCATCACTACTAATAATGCCATAAACCTTGCCATCATCACCTATACATCTGATCTCATCTGCTTGAATTTCTTCATTTAGCAATACTTCTTTTTCTTTACTCAAAAGCGTACCTCACTTAATTTCTCCTTTGTTAGGGTTATAAATTCATCTAAAGTCATTGTTTTTTGTTCTTTTGCTCTTCTATCTCTTAAAGCCACACTTTTATTTGCTACTTCTTCATCACCTAAAACAAGTATCATAGGTACATGTGCTTTTTCAGCGGTGCGGATTTTTTTATTTAAGCTTTCATTTTTATTATACACTTCACTATCAATGCCAAGTTCTAAAAGTTTTCTTGCTATTTCTTTTGCATACTCATGATGATTTTGCGAAATAGGCACTATAGCTACTTGAGTTGGTGCTATGAAAAATGGCAACTCACCCGCACAATGCTCTACTAAAATTCCTATAAATCTTTCAAAAGAACCTAAAATAGCACGGTGAAGCATTACAGGTTGTTTTTTCTCATTATCTGCGTCTGTGTATTCGAGTTTAAAACGGCTTGGTAAGTTAAAATCCACTTGTATAGTTCCGCACTGCCATTTTCTTTTTAGCGCATCAGTGATTTTAATATCGATTTTTGGACCATAGAAAGCTCCACCACCCTCATCAATGCCATATTTTAAACCTTGCTCATCTAAAGCTTCTTTTAAAGCCTTTGTAGCTATATCCCAAATTTCATCATCGCCTATTGCTTTTGCTGGGCGCGTTGAAATTTCCATTTCATAATCAAACTCAAAAGCCTTCATCAAAGTATCAACAAAACTTAAAATTTCTAAAACTTGTTCTTTTATCTGACTTGGCATACAAAAAATATGCGCATCATCTTGAGTGAATTCTCTTACCCTAAAAAGCCCGTGCAAAACTCCACTTTTTTCATGGCGGTGTACCACGCCATATTCAAAAAATTTCAAAGGTAAATCACGATAGCTTCTAACATCACTTTGATAAATTTTAATATGTCCTACACAATTCATCGGCTTAATGCCATATTCTTGCTCATCAATTTGCGTAAAATACATATTTTCTTTATAGTTTGCATAATGCCCACTAATTTTCCATGCATCAGCTTTTAAAAGCTCAGGCCCACGCACAGGCTCATAGCCTCTTAATCTATGTGCTTTATATAGCAAATGCTCTAATTTACTTCTTAATTTTGCACCATTGCTAAGCCATATAGGAAGCCCACCGCCTATTTCATCATCAAAGGCAAAAAGCTTCATTTCATTACCAAGTTTTCTATGATCTCTTTTTTTAGCTTCTTCAATGATTTTTAAGTATTCATTTAAACTTTCTTTATCTGCAAAAGCAGTACCATAAATTCTTGTGAGCATTTCTCTTTTTTCATCACCACCCAAATACGCTCCCGCTACACGAGTAAGCTTGAAAAATCTTAAATATCTAGTGTTTGGTACATGAGGTCCACGGCATAAATCTTCAAATTCGCCTTGCTTATAAATACTTATTTTTCCGTCAGGAATTCTTAGTAAAACTTCTTGTTTTAAATCATCATTAGCAAATTTTTCTTTAACCTCAATCTTTGAGAGTTCGTATTTTGTGATGTCTAGCTTTGCTTCAGCTAGTTCTTTCATTTTCTTTTCGATTTTGCTTAAGTCTTCTTCTGAAATCTTACTATCAACTCTAAAATCATAATAAAACCCATCTTCTATCACAGGCCCTACGAAAAATTTAGCCTCTGGATATAAACTTTTAATCGCTTGAGCCATTAAATGCGCACAAGAGTGGCGGATAACTTCTAAACTTTCTTTAGAGTTATCAAAATAAATCGGAGTTAAATTTGTGTCATTGTTAAAACTTTGAGTATCTACCAAAGTTTCATTATTTACATATGCAATTATATCTTTTGTCATTTCTACCCTTAACACTCACTAACCTTGTGAGCTTAAATTAAAATATAAGACTAATTTTAGCTATGAAAAACTTAAACTTTTTTTAAATAAAGGATATTTTTATATTTCAAACACCCGTTCTTGATATATCTAAAGCACCACTCATAAAAAGGTATAAAAATACAAAACCTAAAATTATCCTATAAATTCCAAAAGGTATAAAGTTTATCTTGCTGATTAAT
Source organism: Campylobacter sp. IFREMER_LSEM_CL1890 (assembly GCF_025772045.1). NCBI lineage: Bacteria > Pseudomonadati > Campylobacterota > Epsilonproteobacteria > Campylobacterales > Campylobacteraceae > Campylobacter > Campylobacter sp. IFREMER_LSEM_CL1890. The sequence goes on from NZ_JAKMRK010000002.1 coordinate 96,019, forward strand.
TTTAAAAATATTTTTATTACTATAAAAGCCACTACAAAAGCTGTTATAAAACCTATGGCTAAAGGAATGAAATTATTCATATTGCTTAGAACCTGTGGTTCTTTATAAATGCTATAAGCTGTTGCTATAATCATGGTAGGAATTGCAAGTAAAAATGAAAATTCAGAAGCCACTTTGCGATCAAGCCCAAGCAATAAGCCACCTATGATACTTGCTCCACTTCTTGAAGTACCTGGTATGATAGCAAGAGCTTGAGTTAAACCTATCAAAAAAGCTTGTTTATAACTTACCTCATCTAAAGAGTGGATTGTGTAATCTTTTTTTCTATGTTTAAGTTCTATAATGATAAAAATAATCCCACCAATGATTAACATAGTAGCCACGGTATAGCCATTAAATATCTCTTTTAAAAACTTATATGCTATAAAACCAACCCCACCTGCAGGCAAAAAGCCCACAGCAAGTTTTAACCAAATATCAAGTTTTTGAGTTAGTTTTTCTTTGAAAATAAAAATCACCGCTAGTATAGAACCAAGCTGAATGATGATGAAAAAACTTCTCCAAAAATCATCTATATTTAAACCCAAAATTTCGGCACCTAAAATCATATGTCCTGTAGATGAAACAGGTAAAAATTCTGTCAAACCCTCGATAATTCCTAAAATCAAAGCATAATAATAATCTAAATTCATTTTTTAAGTACTCTTCTTGCAAAAATTAGCATGATCGCTACAAACACTACAAAACCTATAATCCCATCGTCTTTAAATGAAGTTGCAATAGCAAGTGGATCTTCAGCTCCACCTCTACTAATAGAAAGCACAGTTAAGCCAGCTATTAATACTCCAAATATACTCTCACCCACTATCAAACCGGAGGCAAATAAGGTTCCTTTTTGCTCATGCTCTTGAATAAGTTCTTTTTTATGAGCATTTTTAGCATATCTTTGATCCAAACGCTTTTTAATTAAATATGCCAATAATCCACCTATAAACAAAGGCATATTAACAGCAGGTGGTAAATATATACCTATACCCACAGCTAAAGGTGGTAAAGACATATTTTTCTTTCTTAATAAACGATCGACAATGATTATACCAACACCCACAAAAGCTCCTGCTATAATATAACTCCAATCGATATTAGCATTAAAAATGCCTTGTGCTATAGTACTCATCAAATTTGCTTGTGGTGCAGCAAGTGCATTTGCCTCATCCATTCCTTCTCTTGGCATTGCACCCACAAAACCATAAGCTTGGTATAATAAATTTAAAACAGGAGCAATAGCTAAAGCTCCAAATACACAACCTATAATCAAAGAAATTTGTTGTTTCCAAGGAGTTGCACCCACTAAATAGCCAGTTTTTAAATCTTGTAAATTATCATTAGAAATAGCAGCAGTTGCCAAAATAACACTAGTAGTAAATATAGCAAAAGCAATAGCAAATTTAGACATTAAAGGATCGCTAAATAAATCTACTTGATAACCCAAAAGTAAAATAATCAAAGAAGAAATCATAATCCCAATAAGTCCTATACCAGAAATAGGAGAAGATGATGAACCCACCAAACCTGCCATATATCCACAAGCAGAAGCTACAAAAAAGCCTATAAAAATAGCTACTAAAGTTCCCATTAAAGCAAAAAGAATTTGATAACCACTTGCTAAATTTGAATCAGCCACAAAAGCATAAAATGAAATAAACAAACCTATACACATAAGTACAAATAAACCTAGCATAGCTTTTAAAGATAAATCCATATCTTTAGGATCTTGTGAGAGGTTTAATGAGGTTTTTTTAAGCATATTTTTCATACCATCATATACAGGCTTTGCAAGTTCTATTAAAGTCCATAATGCTGCTATGGCAATAGCTCCTGTACCTATTAAGCGTACTTTTTGAGCCCAAATTTGATTAGCTATATCAAGCGCACTTAAGCTTACATCAAAACTTTCTTTAGCAGAAAAATATGGCACAAAAACCATCCAAGCAAGCACCATACCCACAAGCAATGCAACACCTCCGGCTATACCTACTAAGTATCCAGCACCCAAAAGTGCCACTGAATAGCCCATAGAAAATCCAAAAGTCATTTTTTGCCAAATAAATGCAAAACTACTTCCACTTGAAAGTAGTTTAAAGCCGCTTGAAAAAAGGCTTACAATAGAAGCTAATACTACACCAAGTGTGATTTCTTTTAAGCCCACCTTTCCTTTTTTATCAGCTTGATCTTTATTGGCCACTTTTAAAATTTCAGCAGCAGCCCTTCCTTCAGGATAAGCCAATTTACTCTCTACTACCATAGCTCTACGCAAAGGTATAGTAAAAAGCACGCCTAATCCACCTCCGCAAAGACAGAGCATAAAGGTAAGCCAAAGTGGAAATTCAAACCAATACCCACATATAAAAAGACCTGGTATAACAAAAATCACAGCCGAGAGCGTACCTGCAGCTGAAACTTGAGTTTGAACCATATTATTTTCTAAAATATTAGAATCTTTAAAGATTTTTAAAACAGCCATTGCAATTACAACAGCAGGAATAGAAGTAGAAAAAGTAAGACCAACTTTAAGCCCCAAATATACATTTGAGGCAGTAAAAATAATCGTTAAAATACTTCCTAGTATTATACCCCTAAGCGTAAGCTCCGGTAGTGAGTTTTTTACATGCATTTTGTTTCTCCATTTTTATTGACAACCTTCACATTCTATAGTTCTATCAACCACATCATCATTTACTTTTTGACTATCAGGACTTTCGCTTCTTAGATAGTAAGTTGATTTAACACCTAATTCCCAAGCAAGTTGATAAATTTCATTTAAATATCCACCGCTTGCTTTATCTAAAGAAACAAAGATATTTAATGATTGACCTTGATCAATCCATTTACCACGAATCGCTGCTGCTTTTACTAAGATTTTTTGATCAAGCTCATAAGCAGGAGTATAATACTGCCAAGTATTAGCGCTTAAATTTGGCACCACAGTTGGTATCATACCACTTAAGTTTTGCTCAAACCATTTTCTTTTATACACAGGCTCAATTGTTTGAGTAGTACCCACTAAAATCGAGATAGAAGAAGTTGGCGCTATAGCCATTAAATAACCATTTCTTATGCCATCTCTTTTTAGTTTTTCTCTTAATTTTTCCCAATCACACTCGCTTTGATCAAACAAACCTTCACTTGCGGTAAGTTTTTTAGCATTTTCATTTGCCACATCAATTGGTACTATACCTTTACTCCAATTTGATCCTTCAAAGTCAGGATAGTTTCCTTTTTCTAAAGCTAAATTTGAGCTAGCTAAAATCGCCTCATAGCTAATCATCTCCATAATACGATCAATTTTTTCAAAATGCTCATTAGAGCCCCAATAAATTTGAGCTTCAGCCAACATTTGCGCTTCACCCATTACACCAAGTCCTATAGCGCGTGATTTTAAGTTGGTATTTTTAACCTTTACATGGGGATAAAAATTCAAATCAATCACATTATCAAGCATTCTTATCGCTGTTGGTACTATTCTTTGGATATCTTCTTTAGTGTTGATTTTACTTAAGTTTATACTTGCTAGATTGCAAACTGCTGTTTTTCCTTCGTTTTTATATTTTTCTACTATATAAACTTTTTTACCATTGATACTATCTAAAGTAGAAACTTTCTTAGCAAGTTTTTTATACCCTCCATCTATTGCAAGCTCTTCATCCTCATCCAAATGAAGCTCTGTTTTATCATCAAATACGATTTTAATTTGATAATAGTTTGGATCTGTATTTTGAAAAATTTCTGTACATAAATTTGAACTTCTTATAATTCCTGCGTGGGAATTTGGATTTGTTTTGTTTGCACTATCTTTAAAACATAAAAATGGCATACCTGTTTCAAAATAAGATAAAAGTATTTTTTTCCAAAGCTCTTTTGCATCTATAATTTCTTTAGCTATGCTTTCATCTTTTTCAAATTCTTCGTATTTTTTCTCAAATTCTTCACCATATAAATCACATAAACTTGCAGTATCAGCAGGATCAAAAAGCGTCCATTTACCATTTGTCCTTACTCTTTTCATAAATAAATCATTAATCCACAAAGCAGGGAAAAGTTCATGCGCTCTTCTTCTTTCTTCGCCAGAATTTTTACGCAAATCTAAAAAGTCATTAATATCCATATGCCAAGGTTCAATATATACAGCAATCGCCCCTTTTCTAGTACCAAGTTGATCAACAGCAACGGCTATGTCATTAGTGATTTTTAAAAATGGTATGATCCCGCCTGCTGCGTTTTTATGCCCATCTATACTTCCACCCATAGCACGCACCTTAGACCAATCCCAGCCTATACCACCGCCAAATTTAGATAAGAGTGCCATTTCTTGATAGGAATCAAAAATCCCTTCTATATTATCAGGTGTGCTTCCTATATAACATGAGCTTAATTGGTGTCTTGTAGTTCTTGCATTTGAAAGGGTTGGAGTTGCAAGCATTACTTCAAAAGTTGAGATCAAATCATAAAATTTTTTAGCCCAAGTTTGAGAATCTAATTCATTTTGTGCTAAAAACATCGCAATAGCCATAAACATTTGTTGTGGTAATTCTATAGGCATACCTTTAGAATCTTTAATCAAATACCTATCATACAAAGTTTTTATACCAAGATAAGTAAATTGCAAATCACGCTCTGGCTTGATATAAGCATTAAGATCATCTAAATCATATTTTTCTTTTAAGCCGATTAAAATTCTACCTTCTTTTTCGCCTTTTTCAAGGTATTCTTTTAAATGCTTATACCCATTATAACCACTTACTTTTTTATATAAATCATACAAAAACAATCTTGCAGCAACAAAGGTCCAATTAGGTCTATCAATATCTATTTTATCTACTGCTGTTTTTATAAGAGTTTGTTGGATTTCTTCTGTTGTTATACCATCACGAAATTGAATTTTTGCATCTACTTCAAGCTCACTTTGACTTACATTTTCTAAATTTGCCACCGCGTCGGTAGTATATTTTTTAATCTTAGAAACATCTAACTCTTCAGTTCTTCCATTTCTTTTTAATACTTTCACTCACAACCCCTAGTTTATTATTTAAAAGTTCTTTCAAAAATTTTATCTACATTTTTAATATAGTAGTTATAATCAAAGCAATTTCTAATATCTGCTTCACTTAAAGATTTTTTCAAATCCTCATCAGCTAATAAAGCTAGCAAAAATAAACTCTCACCTTTTTCATTTAACGCAGGCTTACCATTTTGCAAATCAGCCCAAACTTTCATAGCATTTCTTTGAACAATCTTGTAAGCTTCTTCTCTGCTTATACCTTTAAATGGAAGTTCAAGCAACACTCTTTGAGAGAACACAAGCCCCCCAGTTAAATTTAAATTTTTCATCATATTTTCTGGATACACCAAAAGCTTTTCTATCACACCGCATAATCTTGAAAGCATAAAATCAGTCGTGATAAAAGCATCAGGTAATACAAATCTTTCAACACTAGAATGTGATATATCTCTTTCATGCCATAGGGCTACATTTTCTAAAGCAGGTGTTACATAAGCTCTTATCATCCTGCAAAGACCGGTGATATTTTCACTCAAAACAGGATTTCTTTTATGAGGCATAGCTGAGCTTCCTTTTTGTCCTTGAGAAAAATATTCTTCAGCTTCATATACTTCTGTTCTTTGAAAATGGCGGATAGCAACAGCTATTTGCTCACAACTTGAAGCTAAAATAGCTAAAGCCGAGATAACCTGTGCGTAGCGATCTCTTTGTATAACTTGGTTTGAAACTGGTGCTGGTTTAAGATCTAAATTTTTACAAACTTCTTCTTCAAATTCAAGTGGAGCATGAGCAAAATTTCCCATAGCACCACTGATTTTTCCATAGCTAATCACTTCTTTTGCATGAATAATTAAATCTTTTGCATGAACTAGCGAATCATACCAAATAGCCAAAACTAAACCAAAAGTTATAGGCTCTCCATGAATTCCATGACTTCTTCCCACCATTAAGGTATTTTTATGCTCATATGCTCTTGTTTTAATCGCTGCTAAAACTTGATCTAAATCTTGCAAGATTAGTTCCAAACTATCTTTAATCTGCAAAGCAACTGCAGTATCAATACAATCTGAACTTGTCATCGCATAATGCACAAAACGACTTTCCTCACCCAAACTTTCACTTACACTAGTTAAAAAAGCGATAACATCATGTTTGGTAGTTTTTTCTATCTCATCTATTCTTGCTATATCAAATTTTGCATTTTTTATAATTTTTTCACAATCATCGTCTTTAATAAGACCAAGTTTATTCCACGCTTTCACAGCAGCTAATTCCACTTTTAACCACGCCTCATATTTTGCTTGCATGTCCCATTTTTTAGCCATGATTTCTCTGCTATATCTTTCAACCATTTTCAAGACCTTTTTTTATATAATTTTTTATGAAAAAATAGCTTGAATTTTATTATAAATTACCTAAGAAAGTTATTAAATGGCATATATAAAAAAGAAACTAGCAAATAATGGAAAAAAGGCATTTAGACTACTTATGGATGAGTTAAAAATTTCTATGCGTGAAGCACAAAAACTCATTGATAAAAAAAGACTATTTTGTGATGGAAATTTGGTAGAAGAAAAAAACAAATTTTTAGATGGTCTAGTAGAATTAATCATATATGAAAATAATCCCAAAGGATTAGAAATAGTTTATGAAAATGAAGATTTTGCTGTAGTAGAAAAACCAAGCGGGGTGCTAACTCATCCTAATGGACGCAATTGTACTTATAGTCTTTGTGATGAAATTTGGCATTTATGGGGTGAAAAAGCTTGCGTGGCTCATAGATTAGATAAAGAAACAAGCGGGCTTTTGCTCATAGCTAAACATAAAAATGCACAAATTGAGTTAAAAACCATGTTTGAAAAAAGATTAGTGCAAAAAAGCTATCTTGTTCTAGTAAAAGGAAAAACTAAAAAAGAATTTATAGTAGATAAAAGCATGGATTTAGCTAAAGACTACGATGCAGTAAAAACTAGAATGCATATTTGTGAAAATGGTAAAGAAGCTTTAACGCAATTTTATACTTTAGAATATTTTGAAAATTTAGATACCAGTTTAGTTTTAGCTAAACCTCTAACAGGCAGACAACACCAAATAAGACTACATTTGTTTCATGTGAAACATAAAATTTTAGGTGAACCTTTATATGGTTTAGAAAAAACACAAATAGAGCAAATACTTGATGGAAAAATGAGTAATATAAAAAGAGCTCAAATTACAGGTGCTAAAAGACTGCTTTTACACTCTTTTAGCTTAGAATTTACATATAAAAATCAAAAATTTTTGATACAATCTCAAAAAGATATAAAAGGTGAATTTTTGAAAAATCTACCTTAATCTTTTTCTAATTTTAAAACCTTATCAGTTTGGATTGCAATTGGAATTTTTTTGATAGGCTGACTAAAATCTCTACAATAATCACAAGATTTATAAAAATCTTGAGAATAAAATTCAAAAAATCTTTCTTTAGAATCCTCTAAATTTAAAAAATCGCCATTAAATTCTTCAAGTCCTTTTAAACGCGATAAAGAACTTGATATAGGACAAACAAAAACAGCTCCTTTAGGTGCTAATTGTTTATTTTCTAAGCCCTCAGATGTCATCAAACTTACACATGACATTTGACAATTATAATAATTTTTAATTATATCTTCTTTGCTTCTACCGCGCTTGTAAATTTTATCTATATCATACCAATAATCTATTGTATTATAAGAAAACGCTATATTATTTTTCTTAAGCTTACTCAAAATACTCTCTTGTTTTAAAGGTATTTTTAAATTTGGTGATTTTCTATAATCTGAAATACTTATTTTTCTTGCTTTTTTTGATTTTTTAAATCTCAAAATCAAATCTTCTTTAAAGTCTATTGTTGCATTAGTTAAAATATCAAAAGTTAGTATTTTCTTTTGAGTATCTAAATAATCAATCAATTGTGGTAAATCTTTAAACAACAAAGGCTCTCCACCTATAATTCTAACCCTTGCGATAGAATCTACTTTAGATAAAAGTAGATCTAATGATTCTATAATACCCTCTAAAGTACAGGTATATTGATTTGATGGTGAAAAATACTGCATTAAATTGTTACATGATTCACAACGCAAAGTACATCTTGTAGTTAAAACTAATTCTAAATAAGGAATATCCACCTTACCTTCTAAAACCCTCTTTTCGAAGTATTTTTTCAAATAAAATTTTTTCATCAAAGCAGCATAAGGAACTTTAAAAATTCTAGCAATTCCTCTTTTACCATTTAAATGAGAAAAATACCAAGAAATATTTGGCTTTATATATCTATTTTGAAATAATTGATTTTCTAACAATTGTTTTTTATCTATCATTATTTTTCCCTTCATTTTTTAATACATAAATAATCCCACCAAGTCCTATGATCACTACTATGCTTATAAAAATAAGTTGGACTATATCTAAAAAAGTCATTGTTTACTCTGCCTTTCTTTAAGCTGTCCGCATGCAGCTGAAATATCAAGTCCCTTGCTTTCCCTTATCGTACAAGTAACACCTTTTGCGCTTAAATAATCTTGAATTTTAACCGCATTTTCAACACTTGGTCTTTTATATAAACTTCCTTCGTGTGGATTAAAAAGTATTAAATTTACTTTGGCTTTTATACCATTTAAGAGCTTGATTAGTTCTTTTGCATGTTCTATTTTATCATTTATCCCATCAATTAAAAGGTATTCAAACATCACTCTTTTACGCTGATCTATAGGAAAATTTCTCACCGCTTCCATAATGCTTGCTATATTATAAGCTTTATTAATGGGCATTAATTCACTTCTAAGTTCATCATTTACAGCATGGAGTGAAATAGCCAAAAGCACACCTAAATTCATTTCTCCAAGCTCTTTAATTTGCTTTGCTAAACCACTTGTGCTTATAGTTTGTCTTCTAGGGCTTATCGCTAAAGCATCATTATCAGCTAAAATTTTAACTGCCTTAGAAACATTTTTAAGATTATCCAAAGGCTCTCCCATACCCATATAGACTATATTAACCCTTCTTTCATAAGGAATATGATTATGTTTTTTGATCCATAAAATTTGTCCTACTATTTCTCCTGCAGTCAAATTTCTTTTCAAACCGCCTTTAGCAGTCAGACAAAAACTGCACCCACTTTTACACCCCACTTGAGAGGAAACACAAATAGTATATCTTGCATGTTTGATGATTTTTCCATTTTCATCTACAAGCTCTTCTTTCATAGGTAGCAAAACAGCTTCTATTTTTTTACCATCTAAAAGCTCAAAAAGATATTTAATACTCCCATCCTTGCTTTTTTCATCTTTCACACATTTTAAAGGTGAAAAATGAAAATTTTCTTGCAAAAACACCCTAAAGTCTTTTGGTAAAGATGACATTTGTAAAAAATCATCTGCATATTTTTTATATACCCATTCAAAAATTTGCTTTGCTCTAAATTTTGGCTGGACTAAATTTTCTAATTCTTCTTTAGTAAAATCTAATATATTTTTTAATTCACTCAATTTTTTTCCTATATAAGTTTCTTATCTAACAAAAAATCTTTTAATAATTCTTTTGCTTCTTGATGATTTTTTAAAAAATCTTCATGTGCAAATTCATTACAAAAATTTGTAGCACATAAATAACAAATTCCTTCTATTCCTTGCATTTTTGCACAAGAAAGCACAGCGTATGCCTCCATATTTTCTATATGTACGCCTTTTTTAAAAAATTCTTGAGCAATATTTTCATCTTTGCAAATATAATTTGAAGAATTAATCATAGTTTCATGTGAAACATTTAATCTAATCTCATTTGCTATAGGTGTATAAAAACTATCAAATAAATCTGCGTATTCTAAATTTGCAGCATTAGAACTTTCATAAATGTCTAAAATTTTTCCTTCTTGGTAAATTCCACATGTACCTATAAAAATCACTCTATCTACTTTTACTTGACTTAAAATTTTACCTAGAGAAAAAGCAGAATTAACTAAGCCTACACCTATACTTTGTGCAAATTTAAAATCCTCATTTCCTCCTGCACACACTATAAGATTTTTCAAAAATTAACCTTTATAAAAAATAATTCAAATTTTATCTAATTAGCGCTTAAAATAATGCTATAATTAATATTTTTTAGATAAAATAAATTTATGATAAAAGCAAAAAAACATTTTGGGCAAAATTTTTTATGTGATAAAAGCGTGGTAGATAAAATCATCCAAGCCATACCCAAAGATACTAAAAATATAGTTGAGATTGGGCCTGGCTTAGGTGATTTAACGCAAGAACTTTTGAAAATTCCACAAGCTCATATTAGAGCTTATGAGATTGATAAAGATTTGATTCCTATTTTAAATAAAAAATTTCAAAATGAGATTGAAGGTGGAAATTTTGAGCTTATTCATCAAAATGCAAGTGATGCTTTTGATCAAGGAAGTTTAAGTGATAAAGAGTACTTTTTAGTAGCAAATTTACCATATTATATTGCTACAAATTTGATTTTAAAAGCCCTAGAAGATCAAAATTGCCTTGGGCTTATAGTAATGGTGCAAAAAGAAGTGGCACAGAAATTTTGTGCGAATGAAAAAGAAAGTAATTTTTCGGCCTTAGGGGTGCTTTGTGCATTAATATGCCAAAGACAAATGCTTTTTGATATACAACCACAAAGCTTTAATCCTCCACCAAAAGTTACTTCAGCTGTAATGAAGTTAATAAAAACTACTCATTATCAGCAAAAATGTGAAAATATAGAAGCTTTTAAAGAATTTCTTAGAGCTTGTTTTCAAAATCCTAGAAAACAACTCTTATCTAATTTTAAAAATAAAAAAGAAAAAATTCTAAAAGCATTTGAAGCACTAGACATCTCTTCTACCTCAAGAGCTCATGAAATTAGCGTTGATTCATACCTTAAAATTTATGACTATTTAAAGGATGACTATGAGCGAAGAAAACAAAACTCAAGAACAAAATAAAACTAAAAGATTTAATAAATTTAGAAACAAAAGAAAAAAAGATTCACAAAATCAAGAGCAAAATAGTGAAATTAAAAATGAAACAAAAGTAGAAAATGCTCAAACTGAAGCTAGCGAAGAAAAAAAGAAAAAGAAAAAAAATAGAAATTTACCATCTAAATTAAGCGGTAATGAAGAATGGCAAATAGAACTTGCCAAAAGTATAGAAGCTAATAAAATCATGCACGAGCTAAGACTTCACCCTTTAAAACACAACAACTCAAGCGAACATAAAATTCGTATTACACCTTTGGGCGGGCTTGGGGAAATCGGTGGAAATATCACTGTTTTTGAAACTAATAATGATGCGATTATCATTGATATAGGTATGAGTTTTCCAGATGGAACTATGCATGGAGTAGATATTATCATACCTGATTTTGACTATGTAAGAAAGATTAAAAACAAAATTCGTGCTATCATCATCACTCATGCTCATGAAGATCACATCGGTGCTGTGCCATATTTTTTCAAAGAATTTCAATTTCCTATCTACGCAACACCTTTAGCACTAGGTATGATTTCAAATAAATTTGAAGAGCATGGTTTAAAGGCTGAGCGTAAATGGTTTAGACCTATAACAAAAAGACAAATTTATGAAATAGGTGAATTTAATTTAGAATGGATTCACATAACCCACTCTATCATCGATGCTTGTGCTTTGGCTATTAAAACTAAAGCAGGAACCATCATACACACTGGCGATTTTAAAATAGATCAAACACCAATTGATGGCTATCCAACGGATTTAAGTCGTTTAGCTCAATATGGCGAAGAAGGCGTACTTTGTCTTTTAAGTGATAGTACAAACTCATATAAAGAAGGTTATACAAAAAGTGAAAGCTCCGTAGGACCTACTTTTGATCAAATTTTTGCCAAAACTAAAGGCAGGGTAATCATGAGCACCTTTAGCTCTAATATCCACCGCGTATATCAAGCTATTAGTTATGGTTTAAAATACGGCAGAAAAGTGTGTGTTATAGGGCGTTCTATGGAAAGAAATCTCTATACTACTATGGAACTTGGCTATATCAAACTTGATAGGAAAATTTTCATTGACGCTGATGAAGTAAGCAAATACAAAGACAACGAAGTACTAATTGTCACTACAGGAAGTCAAGGCGAGACCATGAGTGCTTTATATAGAATGGCAACTGATGAGCATAAATTTATCAAAATCAAACCTAGCGATCAAGTTATCATTTCAGCTAAAGCAATACCAGGTAATGAAGCAAATGTTTCTGCTGTGCTTGATTTTCTTTTAAAAGCAGGAGCTAAAGTAGCTTATCAAGAATTTAGTGAAATTCATGTAAGCGGACATGCTAGTATAGAAGAACAAAAACTCATGCTAACTTTAGTAAAACCTAAATTTTTCTTACCAGTGCATGGAGAGTATAATCATATCAATAAACACAAAGAAACTGCTCTAAAATGTGGTATACCTGAAAGAAACATCTACTTAATGAGTGATGGGGATCAAGTAGAGCTTTGTCAAAAATACATCAAACGCGTAAAAACAGTTAAAACAGGAAAAGTCTTTGTGGATAATCAAATCAACAAACAAATCGCAGATGATGTGGTAATTGATAGACAAAAACTAGCAGATAGCGGTATAGTTGTCATCATCGCCCAGCTTGATAAAGCAAGTAAAACACTAATTAATAAACCAAGAGTATTTAGTTATGGCTTGGTAGCTGATAAACAAGATGGAGCATTCTCAAAAGAAATGAGTGATGTTTTAAGTCAATTTTTCCCAAATGTAAAAGATGAAATTTTAGATAATCCAAAAGTTTTAGAAGCTCAAATTAGACAAGTACTAAGAAAGCATATTTTTAGAAAAATCAAAAAATATCCAACCATAGTACCAACTATTTTTGTGATGTAAAGTAAAATTATGAGAATTAATAAATTCATCTCACACAATAGCAAATATTCTCGCCGTGAGGCTGATGAGCTAATCAAGCAAGGCTTAGTAAAAATCAATAAAAAAACAGCCTTACTAAGTGATAGTGTAAATGCTGAAGATAAAGTTTTTATCAATGGTAAAAAGCTTCATAAAAAAACACAATTTTCAGTCATCATTTATCATAAACAAAAAGGTGAAATAGTTAGTAAAAAAGATGATAGAGGCAGAAAAACCATCTATCATACTTTACCAAAACAATTTAGCACTTGGCTTAGCGTAGGAAGACTTGACTTTGCAAGCGAGGGATTGCTTTTATTAACTGACTCACCTGTGATAGCAGATGCGCTTATGCATAGTGATTTAGAAAGAGAGTATTACTTAAAAGTAAAAGGTAGTATAGATAAAAATGTCATCGAAGCTATGCAAAATGGCTTAGAAATTCAAAATGAAAAAAAAGGGGCTCATGCTAAAACTAAAATAACTTCAATGAGTTTTGCTCCATTTTTAGGCTTTGAAATTTTTGGTTCAAGCGGAGGCTATACGAAGTTAAAAGTAATCATTAATGAAGGTAAAAACAGAGAACTAAGACGCTTTTTTGGACATTTTGATTTAGAAGTAATGGATCTTAAAAGAGTGGCATTTGGAGCATTAGATCTTGGTATATTAAAAGCTGGTAAATATCGTTATTTGGAAAATGGCGAGTATGAAAAACTACGCGATTTTTTAAAAATAAATGATATTAGATATTAATACTTTAAAAATACTTAAATTAATTAAAATTTAATTTTATTTTTGTATAATTAGCAATTTAATTTATATAAAAAAGGAAAATTATGGCAAACCATAAATCTGCTGAAAAAAGAGCAAGACAAACTATCAAAAGAACTGAAAGAAATAGATTTTATAGAACAAGATTAAAAAACATTACAAAAGCGGTTCGTGAAGCAGCGGCAAATAACGATAAAGAAGCTGCACAAAATGCATTAAAAGTAGCTAATAAAAGCATTCACGCTATGGTAAGTCGCGGATTTTTGAAAAAACAAACTGCATCACGTCGTGTTAGCAGATTAGCATTATTGGTAAACAAATTAGCATAATTAATGTTAGCTGATAAACTCAAACCTTTTTTAGCACGCTTTGATGAGTTAAATACTCTTCTTAGTGATGTTAATATCTCTAATGATATTTCTAAAATGACAGCTCTATCTAAAGAGCAAAAAAATTTAGAACCCATAGTAGAAAAAGCAAAAGAATATCTCAAAACCTTAGATGATATAGAAGAAAATAAACTTCTTTTATCTGATCCTGAACTAGGTGAACTTGCAAAAGAAGAACTTAAAAATCTCGAAGTTTTAAAGCCACAACTTGAAGAAAAATTAAAAATTCTCTTATTACCTAAAGATCCAAACGATGATAAGAATATCTTTTTAGAAATTCGTGCAGGTACAGGTGGCGATGAAGCTTCTTTATTTGTTGGGGATTTAGTAAAAGCTTATATACGCTATGCTGAAAATCGTGATTATAAATACGAAATAGTCAGCTCAAGTGAAGGTAGCGTAGGTGGATTTAAAGAAATCATCATTCTTATCAAAGGAAATGGAGCTTATTCAAGGCTAAAATACGAAGGTGGCACGCATAGGGTTCAAAGAGTACCTGAAACAGAATCTCAAGGTAGAGTTCATACTTCAGCTATTACAGTGGCTATTATGCCTGAAGTTGATGATGTTGAAATTCAAATCAATCCAAATGATTTAAAAATCGATGTAATGCGTAGTAGCGGTCATGGTGGTCAAAGCGTAAATACCACAGATAGTGCTGTAAGAATCACTCACATTCCAACAGGTATAGTTGTAGTAAATCAAGATGGTAAAAGCCAACATAAAAACAAAGAAAGTGCCATGAAAGTCTTAAAGGCAAGACTTTTTGAAATGCAAGAACAAGAACGCTTAGCTAAAGAAAGCCAAGCAAGAAAATCACAAGTTGGAAGTGGCGATAGAAGCGAACGCATACGCACTTATAATTTCCCTCAAAATAGAATTAGTGATCATAGAATAAATCTTACTTTATATAGACTTGATGCGATTTTAGAAGGTGGACTTTTTGATGAAATCATCGAGCCATTAATCGCTTATTATCAAGCAGAGGCTTTAAAACAAGAAAATTTATAATTCTTGTTTTAATTATTGCTTGCTAATAAAATTCTATATTGTTCTTTATCAACATTTATCAAAAGCGAAACTAATTTAAAAGCTCTAAATTTTTCCATTACAAAAAGATCTTTACTATCTTTTAAAACTATAGCAACTAAATTTTTCATTACTTTATCAAGCCAAATATTTTTATATTTATCATTTGCTGAATGATATCTTCCAATAGCATTCCAATTAAACCCGTATCGTTGTATAATTTCATAAAGTAATCTTGCTGCTATGTCTATATTTGCACTAACTTTTACAATCTCTTTTTCGCTAACACCATAACGCTTTAAATGAATGCTATTAATTTGCATTAAACCATAATCTCTTGTTTGATTTTTATTTCTACCAATGATATTATGTTCATAAGCTGCATTCTCTGTCAAAGCTATGGCTTTAAGTAATGCCATGGGTATATTATACTTTCTAGCCGCGATTTTAAAATCTTTATCATATTTATAAAAATTTTCAGGTATATAAATATCACCTATAAAAATTTTTGTATCAAAAGCAAAAGTAAAATTAAAAAATATTGCTAATAATAAAATCCTTTTTAACATTTTACTCCTTTATAGTACTTATGCTATAGCAAATTTATAAATAAAAATTATGCAAATAAGTTAATAAATTATCTAAGAATTTCTTTTATAGTAAGTTGAGGGGTGATTAATCCTCTAAAATTATTTTTAGAAATACTAGCTATAAAATCAATATTTTCACCAATTTCTGGCTCATAGTCAAAATTAAAAAATAAAGCTTCTAAAGTCTTATTTCCTTGTGTTAAAATAAGTTTTATATGATTTTCATCTTTACCAAGTCTTTTTTTGTTTTTTACAAAAAGCTTATCAAATTTAAAATATGGCCTTGGGTTTTTATGCCCAAAAGGTTCAAAAAATTCCAATATCTCTAAAAGTTCAAAATCAACTTCATTTGGATCAATACTACCTAAAATCTCATCAGTATTGTAAAAATCATCTTTAGGGATATTTTGACAAATTTCATAAAGCTTATTTTTAAAAATACCAAATTTTTCAAGCTCGACTAAAACTCCAGCTGCACCTTTATGTCCACCATAGCTTAAAACAAATTCTTTAGCTTGTTCTATAACATTTAAAATATCTATCCTACCCACGCTTCTAACGCTAGCTTTAGCCTTTTGCTCACATTCTGAAAAAACAAAGGCAGGCTTGTTAAAATGCTTTGCTAAACGACTTGCAACTATACCCAAAACACCCTCATGCCAATTTTGGCCATTGACAATAATCACAGGATCATTTTCATCAACTTGTTCTAAACATTGTTTAAAAAGCTCGCGCTCTTCATCTTTACGGCTATTATTATAAGTAATGATTTGTTCTAAATAACCCATAACCTCATTAATATTTTTAGAATGCAAAAATTTATAAGAAATAATCGCATCATCCATTCTACCTGCACTATTAATCAAAGGTGCAATTAAAAAACTAATATTATCAAGCTCAAATTTATCCTTACCAAAATACTGTTTGATAGCTTTAAATGCAACTCGTTTTGAATCATTAATACACTCTATGCCTTTTCTAACTAAGGCTCTATTTAAATCTCTAAGCTCCATCATATCTGCGATAATTGCGATAGATAAAAGCTCTATAAATTTACACATATTATAATTAATCTTACATACTTCTTTTATAGCAGCAACTAAATACCAAGCCACTTGAGCACCACAAATTTCAATATCAGGAAATTCACAATCTTGTTGTTTAGGATTAATGATCGCATAAGCTTTTGGTAAAGTAGCTGGAGGCATATGATGATCGGTAATGATTAAATCAATTCCTTTTTGTAAACAAAGCTCTGCTGCATCAAAAGCTGCTATACCATTATCTACAGTGATGATTAAATCTACCCCATTAAGTTCATTGATGATTTCTTCATTTAGACCATATCCATCTTTAAAACGATTTGGAATTTTTACCACATAGTCATATCCGATATCATCAAAAAATTCAGATAAAATCACACAAGAAATCACCCCATCTACATCATAATCTCCAACAATAGCAAGCTTTTGATTTTTTTCAATCGCTTCTTTAATACGTAAAGCACCCTTATAGACATCTTTTAAACAAGATGGCATAGGTAAATCACAAAGCTTTACATGTGTATCATTGATAAAACGCTGGTGTAAAATTTCTTTTATTTTGGCTTTATTTAGCATGATTTGTTAAAGATGCCTTGATAAAAGAAAAAATAGCCGGATTAACCCTAACTAAGCGTGAAGTAAATTCAGGGTGAAACTGCACTGCTAAGAAAAATGGATGATCTTTAAGCTCTACAGCCTCAACTAAACCTTCATTTTCCCCGCTTATAATAAGCCCATTTTTTTCAAACATTTCTTTGTATTTTGGATTAGCTTCATAGCGGTGGCGGTGGCGTTCTTTTACGCTTTTTTGATTATCATAAACCTTACTTAAAAGTGTATTTGGCTTGATATGACACTCATAAGCTCCAAGACGCATAGTTCCACCAAGTGGAGTTTTACTTGTTCTAATTTGCTTTTCTCCACTTGCGTCAATAAATTCATCAATCAAAAAGATGATAGGATTTTTACAATTTGGATTGAATTCATGAGAATTTGCATCTTCTAGTTTTAAAACATTGCGTGCAAATTCCACTAAAGAAAGCTGCATACCCAAACAAATTCCTAAAAATGGAATTTTATTTTCTCTTGCATATTGTATGGCTTTGATTTTTCCTTCTACTCCACGGTAACCAAAACCACCTGCTACTAAAATCCCATTTACATCTTTAAAGCTTTCTTCGACATTTGCATTTTCTAATTTTTCACTATCGATCCATTTTAAATTTACTCTTGCATCAAGTGCTGCGCCTGCATGGATAATGGCTTCTGTTAAGCTTTTATAGCTTTCTTTTAAATCTACATATTTTCCTACAAAAGCAATACTAAGTTCATTACTTGGAGCGATGACTCTTTTTACTAAAGAATCCCATTCGTTCATATTTGGCTTTAAATTTTGAAGATCTAATAAACTTGCAATAGAATTTAAAATATCTTGTTTTAAAAAATTTAGTGGAATTTGATAAATACTAGCTGCATCCACACTTTCTATAACGCAGTTTTTTTCAACTCCGCATGAAATTGCGATTTTGTCTTTTAACTCTCTATCTAAAGATTTTTCACTTCTGCAAATGATCATATCAGGGCTTATACCTATACGGCGTAATTCCCCCACACTATGTTGAGTTGGTTTTGTTTTAAGTTCTCCTGCTGCTTTGATAAATGGCACTAAAGTCAAGTGAATATTAATAGCATTGTATTTACCCACTTCAAGTTTTAAAGCTCTAATAGCTTCTAAAAATGGTAAGCCTTCTATATCTCCTACCGTACCACCTATTTCAACAATTAAAATATCTTTATCAATTCCAGCCTTTTTAATACGATCTTTTATCTCATCAACTATATGAGGGATTACTTGTATAGTTTTTCCTAAGTAATCTCCTCTTCTTTCTTTTTCTATAACACTTTGATAAACTCTTCCTGTGGTAAAGTTATTATCCTGAGTTAAATTCTCATTTAAAAATCTCTCATAATGTCCTAAGTCTAAATCTGTCTCAGCTCCATCTTCAGTTACAAAAACTTCCCCATGCTCCAAAGGACTCATCGTGCCAGGATCTACATTAATATAAGGATCTGCTTTTAAAATACTTACTTTTAAACCTGAATTTTTTAAAATCGTAGCTATAGAAGCTGCTGCTATACCTTTTCCTAATGAGCTTAAAACACCACCGGTTACAAAAATATACTTAGTTTGTTTTAATTTCATAAAATAACCTTAATTTCTTTTTTTGAAATTATAACGAATAAAAAATTTTATTTTTATAAACATTTGTGTAAAATTCAATTATTTTTGAAGGAAATTTTCGATGAAAATCACATTATTAAATCATACTCCACTTTCTGTATGCTCTCATGCAACAAGAACATGTTGGCAAAGTTTTGACAAAGGCGATTGTGGTGGTGAGAAAGACAAAGAATTAATCGATCGAGTGGGAAATAAATTCAAACATGCTTCAACCTTAGAGCATTTAAACTATACTTTTTATATACAAGGTATTTCAAGAGCATGCTTACAAGAAGTTGCAAGACACCGCCACACTAGTCCTAGTGTAAAAAGCACAAGATATACTTTAAAAGAACTAAGAAATGAAAGCGAATTTAAAGAAAATGACTTTGAAAATGCTAAAAGATACTTAGTATTAACCGGAAATGAAGTAGTAGATAATGCAAGTATCAAAGCTTTAGAAAATCTGCGTTTGATTTTGCAAAATAGCATTAGTTTAGATATAGCAAAATACTGCTTACCAGAAAGTTATAAAACAGAATTAACTTTAACAATTAATGCAAGAAGTTTGCAAAATTTTATCACTCTAAGAAGCTCAAAATCAGCCCTTTGGGAGATAAGACAACTCGCAAATGCTTTATTTGAAAACTTGCCTGAGGAACATCAATTTATTTTTAAACATTGTGTTTATCAAGAAGAAAATTCCCAAGATTAATTGGGAATTTTTACTTATATTTTTTTAAGAAATTCAGTTTTCAAAACAATCACACCAAATTTATCTACTTTAGCTTCAATTTCAGTGTCTTTGTTTGTAAGCTTAATATTTTTTATAGTTGTTCCGCGCTTTAAAGTAGTGCTTGCACCTTTTACCTTTAAATCTTTCACAACACTTACACTATCACCTGTATTAAGCTCAGTTCCATTTGCATCTTTTGGCATATATTCTCCTTAGAATTTATAAGTATATCCTAGATATAAACCATAATTTGTTTGTTTAGGATCGTAAAAGTTTGAACCTACCATATTTTGATAAAAATTTCTTGTATTATAATGAGTTTGCTCGGCTTTAAAACCAAACTCAATTTCATTTGCTTGATTTAACTCATATAAAGCACCGATTTTTGCTCCATAAGTATAACCATCAAAATCTTGAGATAATGATAAAAAGCTTGTTTTTAAAGTAATATCCGTTCTTGCATAGCCACCATATACACCTAAAACAGCTCTTGTTTTTTCAAAGATTTTTGGAGTAAAATCATAACCAAGCAAAAACTTATGTGTAGTAAATTCTCCATCAATTTTTAATCTTGTGGTATTGATTACATCACTAAATTCGCTTGAATAATTATAAGCACCATAAATTCTATGATTTTCACTAAAACGATAACCAACTCTTAAACCAAAAACAGGAACATTACCTTCTAAATCACCATTATATTTAATGTTTTGTGTTTTTCTATGATCAAGATCAGATTTTACCTTAGTATGAAACCAACCAGCATCAATACCTAATAATATTCCTGAATTTTCATCAGCTAAAGCTAAATTTGAAACCAAAGCAGCACTTGCAACTAAACTAAATAATTTTAATTTCATATTTTCCTCCTTAAAATAAGACTTAATATATCCTTTTATTTTTAATAAAAACTTAATTTTGTGGTACCACTAAATCAGATCTACATTCAATCACAGTATGCACATTACCACGAGGGTTAAAATCACCTACTACTTTTATCCATTTTGGATCAAGTTTTTCTTTTAAAGTATTATAAATTTCATTAATACTTGCTTCATGTGAAACATTTCTATACATAAAGGTATTAATATAAAGTTTGATTGCTTTAAGTTCTACTACTAATTTATTTGGAATGTATTCTAAGTAAATTGTAGCAAAATCAGGATACCCACTACGCGGACAACAACACATAAATTCAGGTAAAGTGATTTTAATCACATAATCATTTTTGGCATCATTTGGCCAAACTTCCATATTTTCTACACTAAATTCTTTGATTTCTTTTTCACCATATCGCATTTATAATCCTTAGTTTGTTTTTAAAACTTTATAATACCACAATATTTTATATTTTATTTTGACAAAATTTAAAAAGCTTATCTTGAAGTAAAAGTAATTTTTCACTTTCATTACTAAGAATTTTTATACACAAACCCTCATAAAAAAGTTGATTTATATCGTCAAATGAAGCTTTTAATTCTTCATAAAACTCATCATATCCAAAAAGATAAATACTCAAATAATGCGTATAATTTGCAAAAAAATTTAAATCATTTTCTTTCATATAAGAAGGATTGATTTTAATTTTATCATTTAAAATTAAAGTATCATTTCTATAAATTTGAGTTAAACTCTCATAATTTTTAAAAGCAAATTTTTCATCCATAGCCACTCTACCAAAAATAACAAAATCAACATAAACTAATCTTGAAAAAGAAGCTAGATTAATCTTTGTATTTTGTATAAAATTTGCATTTTCTTGAAGCAAAAGTGGCTTTGGCATATAAAAAAAGCTTGCATTTTCTTCAAGAGTAAAATCAATATTTTTACTCGCAAAAGAATCTTTAGTATCATATACCTTTTCATAACTTTGTGTGAGTATAGCGGTGTTTGTACTTTTCTTACATATGATTTCAAAACTTAAATGATCCTCTTTAAAAATTCCGGCACTAGAATTTAAAACATATATACTAGTTAATTTTTTATCATAAAAATTCCTCATAAGTTTAAAAGGAGGAGTAAAAAAAGAATTTTTTATGATAGTTTTTTCATTGATAGTATCTAATGTAAGTTTAAAAACACTCTTTTGAGCAAACAAATCAATCCTTTAAAAGTGTGTATTTTTTAATCCAAGTAATGATTTCTTCTAAACCTTCTTTAGTTTGAAGATTACTCATGATAAAAGGTCTATCTCCACGCATTTTTAAAGTATCTTCTTGCATGATTTTTAAAGAAGCATTTACATAAGGAGCTAAGTCTATTTTATTGATAATCATTAAATCAGACCTACAAATAGCAGGACCACCTTTGCGTGGAATTTTTTCTCCTTGAGCAACATCTATAACAAAGATAAAAAAATCCACAAGTTCAGGTGAAAAAGTCATTGATAAATTATCTCCACCACTTTCTATAAAAATAAGATCTAAATCACTAAAACGCTCTTGTAAAAGTTCAACAGCTTCAAGATTACAAGAAGCATCTTCTCTAATGGCTGTATGAGGACAACCTCCAGTTTGCACTCCAATGATTCTTTCTTTTTCAAGAACGCCTTGTTTGATTAAAAAATTTGCATCTTCATTTGTATAAATATCATTTGTAATTACAGCCAAAGAAAGCTCATCTTTTAAAGCTTGACATAAATTTAATACTAAAGCTGTTTTACCACTACCTACAGGACCACCTATGCCTATTTTAACCATTATAACCCTTTTAAGAAATATAAATTTTAAATGCTAAATTTTGGTGTTTTATACCCAAATAATCATTTAAGACATTATGATTTTCACACCAATCTTTTAAAGTTAAATTTTGTAATTTAGAAAGAACCTTTTGAAAATCTTGCTGTAATTGAAAAAGTAAAATCTGCCCTTCATTTTGTGATAAAGGCACGATTTTCACAAGAATATTAACAAAATTACTCATTAAAGCAAATAAAAAACTTTCATACATAAAATCAAGCTCATTATCTTTACAAAATAAAGCATACACAAAAGGATAAATAGGAGTTTGATTTCCTTTAATGTATTGATTTAATAAAGGATTTGATAATCCATAAAGACTAACATTTTTTACAAAGCGTTTAGCTAGAAAAACATAAGCTTGACTTTGTTCTTTTGCAACTATACTTGATAAAAATTTTCTTTGAAAGACTAGTAAATTTTTTACATCATTTGCATTTTCATAAGCTATTTTCAAAGCTAAAAGCTCAAAATATAAAATATTAGAATAAAGCTGAGTTTTTAAAACTTTTTTTGCATCTTCTATATTTTTTATATAAGCAAAATTCACATAAGATTCTAAACCAAAAGAATGTGAAAAAGCTCCTATAGGAAAAGAAGAATCACTAATTTGTAAAAGTAAAAAATTTAATTTATTCATCTTTATTCTTTAATAAGTTTAAAATTTGGATCAACTTGGATAAAACTTGGCATATCAAGCATATATTTTGGCTCTAAAATTTCCTCACATTTTTCGTATTTTATATTAAATTTTTCTAAAAACCTTATGATAGAGTTTTGTTCTAAAGTAAGAAGTTTATGATCTTTATAAAATAAATTTAAGTGCATATTACCCACTTGATAACTTATTAAAGCAAGGTTGTATTCATTTTCTATGTGAATTTTTAAAACCTTTTCAGGTTTAATCTTCACTAAAATCAAAAAATCCTCATCATATAAACAATCATTATGATTTAAACCTTTATTATCAGGCATTTTTATAGCGACATCTAGTCCTTTTAAAGTTGTTGTTCTTAATATCTTTTTAAAAGTATCAAACCAACTAAGCTCTAAAAAATCGCATTCTTTATTTAAATCATAATGCGTTATTTTATTTTGAAGTAAAATCATCAAATCATAAAATATTTTCTAGCTAAAGCTAAAGAATCAACGCTCTTAGAGCTAATAAGCTCACCATTTATTTTTACTTCATAAGTTTGTGGATTTACTTCTATATCTTGAACTTTATCATTAAATTTTAAGTCTTTTTTAGTGATATTTCTACAATTTTTTACTGCAACACATTTTCTTTTTAAGCTTAATTTTTCAGGCATATTAGCTTCTAAAGAAGCTTTAGAAACAAAATGTAAAGCATTTTCATTTAAATTTGCACCAAACATTTTTTCATAGATAATAGGCTCAGGTGTTGGGATAGAAGCATTAGCATCGCCTATTTTTGCACCTACTATCAAGCCACCTTTTAAAATAAGCTTTGGTTTTACTCCAAAAAATTTAGGTTGCCAAAGTACTAAATCAGCAAATTTTCCTACTTCAATAGAACCAACATAACTATCAATCCCATGTGCAATAGCAGGATTTATAGTGTATTTTGCTATATAGCGTTTAATACGGAAATTATCGTCTAAATCATTATCTTCTTTCAAGGCACCAAATTCTTTTTTACATTTATCAGCACTTTGCCATGTTCTTAAAATCACCTCACCTACGCGTCCCATAGCTTGAGAATCACTACTCATAATGCTAAAAACACCCATATCATGAAGTTTATCTTCTGCTGCTATAGTTTCAGGACGAATTCTACTATCTGCAAATTCAACATCTTCTTTGATTTTATTATCTAAATGATGACAAACCATAAGCATATCTAAATGTTCATCAATGGTATTTTTAGTAAAAGGCATAGTAGGATTAGTACTTGCAGGTAAAACATTTTCAAAACCTGCCATTTTAATAATATCAGGAGCATGGCCACCACCTGCACCTTCAGTATGAAAAGTATGGATAACTCTACCATTAATAGCTTTAATCGTATCTTCTACAAAACCTGCTTCATTTAAAGTATCTGTATGGATAGCTACTTGTATATCCATTTCATCAGCTATATTTAAACTAGCATCAATCACACTAGAAGTAGCACCCCAATCTTCATGAATTTTTAAGCCGCATGCACCGGCTATGATTTGCTCTTTTAAAGCATTTTTATTACTTGAATTTCCTTTACCTAAAAAGCCAAAATTCATAGGGTAATTTTGCGTAGCTTTTAACATAGAATGTATATGATAAGCCCCACTTGTGCAAGTTGTAGCATTTGTTCCCTCACTTGGTCCTATGCCACCTCCTATCATAGTAGTAACACCACTATATAAGGCACATTCAATTTGAGTTGGGGAGATAAAATGTATATGAGTATCAATACCACCTGCAGTTACTATTAAACCTTCTGCACCGATAATATCTGTACTTGTGCCTATAACTAAGCTAGGATCAACTCCATCTTGTATATCAGGATTGCCTGCTTTTCCTATACCTACTATATAGCCATTTTTTATCCCAATATCTGCTTTATAAATACCGGTATAATCAACAATCAAAGCATTAGTTAAAACTAAATCCGGAAATTCTCCCTCACTTACACTTTGAGCCATACCATCTCTAATATTTTTACCACCACCAAATTTAACTTCTTCGCCATATAAAGTATAATCTTTTTCTACTCTTAAAATCAAATCTGTATCTGCTAATCTTACTCTATCATTAGTTGTTGGACCATACATATTCACATAGTCTTTTTTGCTAATCTTAATCAAAGAAATCCTTTCTCTTTTGCTTTTGATAAAGCTTTAGTTTTATTTTCATCATTGATAAAATCATCACAAAGATTATTAAAACCTAAAACCTTTTTTAAACCACCAAATTCTATTAAACTTACTGTTTTTTCTTCACCTGGTTCAAATCTCACACTTGTTCCTGAAGCGATATTTAACCTTTTACCATAAGCTTTTTCTCTGTCAAAAGACAAAAAGCGATTAACTTCAAAGAAATGAAAATGCGAACCAACTTGTATAGGACGATCACCTTTATTGCTTACTTTAATTTCTATAGAAGTTTTATTTTCATTAAGCACAATAAATTCTGATGATAAAAATATCTCTCCAGCTTTTATTTTATCATCATTTGCTATAGGCTCATGTATAGTAACTAATTTTGTGCCATCTTCAAAAGGAAGTTCTATTTGAATTTCTTCAAGTATACTTGCAACACCATCAATCACATCTTCACTTGTAAGTAAAGTTTTCCCTATGCTCATCAATTCACTCACACTTAAATTTTTTCTTGCAAGTTCCATTAATTCATAACATATATAAGCTAAAGCTTCATTATAATTTAATTTTATTTTTTGCTCTTTTCTATCTTTAGCGATTTTCCCTGCATAATGAAGCATTAATCGTTGCAATTGCTGCTGAGTAAAATGCATTTTAATCCTTATAAATTTTTTAGATATTATATAACTATTTGCTTGCTTTTAAGCAAAAAATTCTATTACATTTTTTAATTCTATTTTATAGTCTTTTTGAATTTCTATAAAAGGAAGATTTAAATTTTCACATTGAGCTTTAAATTTTTGATGATTTAAAATAAGAGTGTTTATTTCTTCTTTTTCACTAAATAAACGCTTTTCTATAACATTTTCATTTTGATAGATTAATTCATAATTTTGCAAAATATATTCTTTTGAAAAAACGATATAAAGTATTTTAATATCAGAATGATTTTGAAATTTTTGTAACTTTTTTGGAGTAAGATAAAATCCTTCAATGATTAAATTTTGTTTATTTTCTATACAAATTTAAATCATACCATCTACAATAGGAAACAAAAAATCAGTTATTTTTTCATCCTCATCTACTCTAAAAGGACAATTTTTCAAGAAGTCTTTGAGCAAGCAAGGTCTTTCCACTATGACCTTGCCCTCCAGTTAAAAAAATCATTTAAAAATTAAACATCCAAATGTTTAACATCTTTAGCATGAGCTTGTATATACTCACGGCGTGGTTCTACATCATCACCCATGAAAAGGTTGAAAGTATCATTTGCTCTTTGAGCATCCTCTATGGTGATCTTTAACAAACGACGATTACTTGGATCCATAGTTGTTTCCCAAAGTTGTTCAGGATTCATCTCACCAAGACCTTTATAGCGTTGTATATAAGCACCTTTTTTAGCATTTTTTTCAACTTCATCTAAAATTTCTAAAATATCTTTATCAAATTTTAAATCTCTATCTTTAATTTTTTGATAAATATAATTTGCCTCTTCATATAAAGGATTAGCAAATAAATCATCATTGATGATAAGTTCTTCTAAACCATTTTCAGTTTGTACATAAATACGAATTTCATTTTCATTGATATATGAATTTAAGATATTGTGATTTTGTTTTTCTAAAAATTCTTTTATGACTTTAAATAATTCTTCATTAGAAGCTTTTATCAAATCAGGATTTTCTATCAAATACCTAATCACTGAAATTACATTAAATCTTTTTTCTAATTCTTTTAAAACACTTCTATAAGCTGCAACGATTTTTAGAAAATCTTTTAAATCGTTTAATCCTATACCCTCATAAGTAGAACTTTCTATACCTGTTTCGATCAAATAATCATTTAAAGCTTTTTCATCTTTTAGATAAATTTCTTTTTTTTGACCTTTTTTATAGCGATATAAAGGTGGTTGAGCTAAATAAATATGTCCATTTGCTACAAGATCATTCATAAAACGGAAGAAAAATGTTAAAAGTAAAGTTTGTATGTGAGAACCATCTACATCAGCATCTGTCATAATGATGATTTTATGATATCTTAGTTTTTCTATATCAAACTCATCACCGATCCCACAACCAAAAGCTGTGATCATATTTTGAATTTGTTCACTTTTTAAAATTTTATCTAGTCTTGCTTTTTCAACATTGAGTATTTTACCTCTTAAAGGTAAAATCGCTTGGAAAGTTCTTTCTCTACCTTGTTTTGCAGAACCTCCCGCACTATCACCCTCAACTAAATAAATTTCGCTTTCACTCGGATCTTTACTTTGACAATCAGCTAATTTTCCTGGTAAAGTCCCTACACTTGAACTTTCTTTTTTACGGGTTAATTCTCTAGCTTTTTTAGCTGCTTCTCTACCACGAGCTGCCATTAAAGCTTTATTCATGATAGCTTTTGCTTCGATAGGATTTTCTTCAAAGTATTTTGTCAAATACTCAAAAGAAGCCTTAGAAACTATAGGTCTAACATAGCTTGAACCTAATTTTCCTTTAGTTTGTCCTTCAAATTGTGGCTCAGGTACTTTAACACTTACAACTGCTATTAAACCTTCTCTTACATCATCACCTGTGATTTTAGAGTCTTTCTCTCTAGCACTAGCATTTGCTTCAATGTAATTGCTAATAACACGAGTTAAGCCCATTCTAAAACCTGCTTCGTGCGTTCCACCATCTGGAGTTTTTATATTATTAACAAAAGAAAGTAAATTTTCACTATAACTATCATTATAAAGCAATGCTACTTCAACATTTACATCTTCTTCATCTACATTGAAAAATATTGCCTTAGTTAGAGCTTGTTTTTTATTTAAATCTGTAACAAATTGACTTATACCACCTTCAAAATGAAAGCTTTCTGCTTTTCCTACACGATTATCTTTAAAATTTATAGTAATTTTTGGATTTAAATATGCAAGTTCACGAAATCTTTTAGCTAAAATTTCATAATCAAAATCAGTCACTTCAAAAATTTGATCATCTGGCCAAAATTCTATGATTGTTCCTGTTTTTTTACTTTTACCTATGGTTTCAAAATTACTTGTAACTTTACCTTCTGAAAATTCTTGGCGATAAATTTCTCCATCTCTATGCACTGTAGCAACTAATTTTCTTGATAAAGCATTTACAACGCTTACACCAACCCCGTGTAAACCACCTGAAACTTTATAAGTATCTTTATCAAATTTTCCACCTGCATGAAGCACGGTTAAAACTACAGTTAAAGTAGGGATATTTTCAGTAGGGTGAATTCCCACAGGAATTCCTCTACCATTATCACTTACTATACAAGAGCCTTCTGTAGTAATTTCTACATTAATCGTATCACAAAAACCTGCCATAGCTTCATCGATAGAATTATCCACTACTTCATAAATCATATGATGAAGACCGCCTATGTTAGTATCACCTATATACATACCAGGGCGTTTTCTAACAGCTTCTAAGCCTTTTAAAACTTTAATATTTCCTGCGCCATAATTTTGATTTTCTTGCATTTATTTTCCTTATAAAATAACTGGCATAATTACAGTTTGTAATTCTTCACTTGAAACTAAGAATGCCATATGAGGTTCATTTATGCTAAGTTTGAATGTTTCACTTTCAATAGAATTTAAAAAGTCAGTGATGAATTTATTTTTAATGCAAAGATTAAATTCTTCATCTATATTAAGTTCCATTTCAAGTTCAGTTTTTGCTTCCATATTATCTAAACTAATACCTTCAAATACAAGTTTATCTTTATGAAAATTTAATTTCATTTTTTCAGTGATTACATTGATTTTTTTCAATGCATCCATAAATTCTTCTGTTTTAAAAATAAATTCTTTTGTGATATTTTTTGGAATTACTCTTTCATAATCAGGGAATTTATCATTAATAAGTTTTGTAAAAAACTCAAAATTATCATTTTTTGCAATCAATATATTTTCATCATAATAAATTTCAATTTTTTCAAAAAAGATTTTTTGCATTTCTAAAATAGCTTTTTTAGGGATACAAAGATTAAATTCTTTTTCGTTTGTTTTATTTAGTGTAAAAACCGCTAAGCGTTTAGTATCTGTTCCTACAAAGCTAATGTGGGTTGTTTTTATATCAAGTAAAGCACCATTTAAAGAATACTTTGGATTATTTGTATCAACTGCAGGTAGGATTTTTTTCAAAGATCTACTTAAATCACTTGAATCAATATCAAATTTATCTTTTCCTTCAGTGCTTGGGAAATTTGGAAAATCTTCATAATTAAACATAGGAAGTTTATATTTAGTTCCTTTTTGTCTAATAAAAAGGAAATTTTCTATAGTTTCTAAGACCACATCTTCATTATTTAAACTTTTAATGATATCTAAAATACTTTTAGCATTAGCAGTTGCAAAACCTGCACTTTCAACTTTAATTTTTTTGATTTTATAGTTAATACCTATTTCATAATCACTTGCCCTTATGATTAATTTATCTTCAACTACTTCAAAAAGTAAGTGAGAAGCGATGTTGCTTGAGTCTTTTTTATCTACATAAGAGTTAGTTAAAACTATGGCAGATTCTAAAGTGTTTTTATTAATGCTAATTTTCATTTTTACTTCCTTTGTTTTTTAAATTTATTTTATCATAATAATAAGCAATGTGAAAATGTGAAATGCTTTTTAAAAGCCTTTTTTTATAGAAATTTTACTCATAGAATAAAATTTTTTATTTTTCACTTTTATTCACAGGGTGCTTTTTATTTTTGTTAAAATTTTATTTCTTAATTCTTCTACTATGGCTTTTAGGTTTTCATTTTCGCTCATTAACTCTTGAATTTTTTTAATATTATGTGAAATGGCAGTGTGATCTTTCATATTAAAAAATCTAGCAAGTTGAGGCATAGACATAGTTGTAAGCTCTCTTGCTAAATATATCACAACCCTTCTTGCCATAACGATATTTTGTGTTTTTTTATTTGATTTTATATCATTTGATTTAAGATTATAGCTTTTTGAAACATCAGCAAGTATGTCTTCAACACTAATATTTTCTTTTGTTTCTTTAATGTGATCTTTCATAAAGCTTTTAACGATTTCTAAAGTGATTTCTTGATTAAAAAGTCTTGCTTGGGCATTTAGATTTGTAATCATACCTTCAATTTCTCGGATGTTATCTCCCATTGAAGTAGCGATGTAGCTTATGACTTCAGGTTTGAGATAAATAGCATTAAATTCACATTTTTTCTTGATAATTGCGATTTTTGTATCAAGCTGAGGTGGAGTGATATCTGCGATGATCCCATTTGCAAAACGGCTTTTTAAGCGTTCTGTTATGCCTTTTAACATATTTGGAGGATTATCACTTGTCATGATGATTTGTCCAAATTTTTCTTTTATTTCATTAAAAGTAAAGAAAAATTCTTCTTGAATTTTATCTGTTTTACCTAAAAACTGCACATCATCGATGAGTAAGACATCACAATTTTTGTATTTTTCATGAAATTTACTCATAGTTTTGTTATTTAAATACATGGTAAAATCATTGATAAAATTATCACTTGTAGCATAAATAACCTTATATCCATTATCTAAGCACACATTTCCGACAGCTTGAAGCAAGTGAGTTTTTCCAAGTCCTGTAGGGCCATAGATAAAGATGGGGTTGTATAATTTTCCAAGTTTGCTTTTATCGGTAATAGCTTTGCAAGTTGCATAGGCAAATTGATTAGAATCTCCTACAACAAAGCTTTCAAAAGTAAAAGAAGGATTTAAAATAGTACTTTGAAATTTAATCTGTGAAATATCTGTAGAAAAATGTTTTTTCTCTATCTTTTGATCATTTGTAATGATTTTAACTTGAGGGTTAATCCCTGTTTTTACTTCATAAAAATAAGCTAGTTTTTGTGCGTATTTTGTTTGTATAAATTTAGCCAAAAAATGATTTGGTGCGATAAATACTAAGATATTATTTTTACTTAATTTTTCACTAAATTGTAAGTGAGAAATATAAGTATTGTATTCGTTATTGCTAATTTCAGTTTTAAATTCAAGTAAAAAATCTTTTATATTCATTATTATTCTTATAAATTATGATGTAAAACTTAAAATTCTAGCTTATTTTTTATAAAAAATGGTTAAAATTATTCACATAAAAATTTAAATTTCACATCTATGTGAATAAAAAGGTGAAAAGTTTGAAAGTTTTAGGGATAGATCCTGGTTCTAGATATTGTGGATATGCTATTGTAGAAAAAATAAATAATAAAAATCAACTCATAGAAGCAGGACTTATCAAAATCAAACCCAATGATTTACAGTATCAAATCACAGAATTATGTGAAGGACTTGATCTAATCTTTAAAAATCATCAGTTTGATGAGGTAGCTATAGAAGATATATTTTTTGCTTATAATCCAAAAACGGTTCTAAAACTAGCACAATTTCGTGGAGCTTTGAGTTTAAAAATCTTACAAATTCATGGAGAATTTGCAGAATACACACCTTTACAAGTGAAAAAAACCGTAACAGGTAAAGCAAAAGCTACTAAAGAGCAAGTAGCTTTTATGGTAAAAAGATTACTTGGAATTTCAAAAGACATTAAGCCACTTGATATTACCGATGCTATCGCAGTAGCTTTGACGCATTTAGCAAATTTGAGAGTAAAAAAGTGATTTTACTTTCCATTTCCTATAAAATAAATTTCAACATCATGTAGAAGTTTTTCACATACAGCAGAATCAGTATTTTTTTCTACTACTAGGTTGATATGATTTTTGGTATCTCTAAAACTTCCTGCAGATTTTGAATTTTTTAATTCTAATTTTTGATTATCTTTTAAATATTTAATAGTTATTACAAATTTATGTGCCGCAGTAGCTTCGCCTAGATTTGTTTCTATCAAAACATTCATATTTGATGCTTTTGCTAGGGTTGCTTGAGTTTTGTTAATCACTTCTTTCATTCTTCTATTGAGTTCTAAAATTCTTGAGATGAATTTATTATCTATACTTTCAAATGCTATTTTTAGTTTATTCATAATTTCTTGATTAGTAGGTTTATCAGGTGCTACATAAACCATATAAAGTCCATTTTTAATATCTACTTTAGTGCTTTTAGTATCACGCCCACTACCAAAAACTTTTATATATATAGCATTATCAAGATATACTCTATCTATCATAGGACCATAGATTTCATATTCTCTTTTTCTTACGATTACTTCTCTTGCGGCTACTTGAATTTTTACTGAACAATCATGAATTATAGGTTCCATTTCTTTTTTTATTTCAAGTAGTTCTTTTAGCATATAACATCCTTATTATTTTTTTAGTATTATAGATTATAACAAAAAAATGTTTTTTTCTTTGTTAATTTTAGTTTATATAATTTTTATAACATTCCAAAGTTATTTTAAAAAAAGGAAAAAAATGAAAATAAAAACTATAGTTTCAAGTTTAGTTTTAGCAAGTACTTTATTTGCTGCAAATTCTCATCATACTCATCATGGAGCTTCTGGAAGTATTTCATCACAAATCATGATGAGTATGCATGAACCTATGATGAAAAATCCTTTAGTACAAAGTAATGATATAGAAAGAGATTTTTTAGCTAATATGATTCCACATCATCAAGGTGCTATTGACTCATCTAAGATTTTGTTAGAACATACAAAAAGTGAAGAGATGAAAAAAATCGCTCAAAATATCATCAAAGCTCAAGAAAAAGAAATCCAAGAATTTCAAGAAATTCTAGATAAAAATCTTTATACAAAAACTCAAATTGATGAAGAAACTTATAAAAAATTTGTCCAAGAAGAAAAAGAGTTAATGCAAAAAATGATGATTTTAATGAGTTCGGTTAAAGAAAGCAAAAACATCAATAAAGATTTTTTAGAAGCGATGATAGCACATCATCAAGGCGCGGTAGATGCTTCAAAACAAATTTTATTTTACTCTAAAGACAAAACTATCACTGATATTGCTAAAAAAATCATCTTAGATCAAGAAAAAGAAATTCAAGAATTTACGAATTTGTTAAAGTATATGTAGTGAATTGATCGAAAGAAATAAAAAATGGTGGCTCCGATTGGACTTGAACCAACGACCACCACCATGTCAAGGTGGTGCTCTACCAACTGAGCTACGGAACCTTAAAAAACAAAAATTATATAAAAATATTTTTACATTGTGCTTAAAATCACTTTTTAATTTTTTTCATATCATTTAACCATAAATCTAGCTGTGCTTCAAAACCTATACCTTTGCTATGATAAAATTTCAAATCTTTTTCTAAGTATCTTTGCTTAACCCAGCCACCAAAATCATGCGGGTAAAGGTAGTTTTTTCTTTGTGGGTTGTTATTATCAAGATAGGGAAGTATTTTTAATGCAGGATTATTTTGTACATAATTTAGTGCTTCATTTATAGCAAGGTAGCTTGAGTTTGACTTAGGCGAACTTGCTAAAAATACCACACATTGAGCTAAGATGATCCTAGCTTCAGGATAGCCTATGTTTTTTACTGCTATGAGTGTGCTTGTGGCTAGATTAAGTGCTTGTGGGTTTGCATTTGAGATATCTTCACTTGCAAATATCACTAATCTTCTAGCGATGAAATCCGCACTTTCACCCCCATCGATCAGCCTCGCAAGATAATACAAACTCGCATCCACATCACTTCCTCTTAAACTTTTTATCATAGAACTAGCTAATCTATAGTGTGTATCTTTACTTGAAGTGCCATCGCTTAAAACATTTGCTCTTAATTTTTTCAAAGTTTCAAGTGTGATATGAGTGCTATCTAAAGCCAAAGCAAACTCACATAAATTTAAAAAGCTTCTTGCATCATTTGCACTAGAAGTGATTAAAAAGTCTTTAGCATCATCATCGATTTTACATTGGAGTTTTTCTTGCACTTTTGTGGCAAGTTTTTCTAAGTCTTTATACTCTAAACCTTTAAATTCAAAAAGCATACTTCTGCTTCTTATGCCTGAAGTTAAAGTAAAGTAGGGGTTTTCAGTGCTTGCGCCTATGAAAAGGCATTTTTGATTTTCCAAAGGGATTAAAAGCATTTCTTGTTGAGTTTTTGAAAGCCTATGTACCTCATCGATAAATATCAAAGGTTTGTATAAAGAATTTTCATAATTACTTAGTATTTTTCTAAGCTCTTCAAGCTTAAAATTTCCTCCATCAAACTCATAAAAGTCTAGTTTATACTCATACGCTATAGCCCTTGCAAAAGAAGTTTTTCCACAACCTGCTG
This sequence comes from Campylobacter sp. IFREMER_LSEM_CL1890, assembly GCF_025772045.1. Lineage (NCBI taxonomy): Bacteria > Pseudomonadati > Campylobacterota > Epsilonproteobacteria > Campylobacterales > Campylobacteraceae > Campylobacter > Campylobacter sp. IFREMER_LSEM_CL1890. Next base: position 130,540 of record NZ_JAKMRK010000002.1, read on the forward strand.
GACCAAAAAATACACTATGAGGGAGTTTTGAAACTTGTATGAATTTTTTAAAAATTTCTACTAAATTTTCTTGTCCTAAAACCTCATCTAAAGTTTTAGGACGAAAAGTTAAGCTTAAATTTGTCATTGTGGATTTATGGTAAGTCTTTCACCATTAATGATAGTTGTAACATCACTTTTATTAGAATCATCATAGATAAAATCAAGCATATAAGAGCCATTATTATCTACGAAATAAGTATCAAAATTTGCAAAATCAGGCCAAATTTGACTAGGAAGAATTTCTGTGTTTGCATGAAATTGTGATTTTATATTGTTTTCAGTGAAAATAGTTTGTCCATTTGCGTCAAATTTTTTACCTTCTTTTTCAAAACTTAGATTATTTAAGATGATTTGTGGGTTTGCTTTTAAAAACTGACTTGCCAAAAGCATCATAGAAAAAATATCAGTGTTTGAATTTTGCATTAAGCTATCATAAGCTTTTTTAGAAAGATTATTAAAATTCATATCTAAATTAATATTATTTAACATAAAGTTTTCATTTGCAAGATTAAATTTAGCTAAATCTAGTTTTAAAACACTATCATAATCGTTTTGAACATTTTGAGCTGTTTTTGCAAAAATTTTTAATTTATCAAAGTCAAAAGCAATAGAACTTATAAAACTAGCACTATCAATGCTTATATTTTGTTCACTATTTCTACTAGGACTAAAGATATCATTAAAGCTTAATTTTTGTATAGGAAATTCAGAAATTTTGATATTTTTTGCTTCTAATTTTTCTTTATGAGATAGTTGTTCTAATAAAACATAACCTAGATTAAGTTCCATATTTTTTACAAATTCATCAGAACCTATAATCTTAAATGATGTATTATTTAAAACTAAATTTGTATCATTGCGTGTGAAATTAATATCATTTATTTTTGCATTGATGTTAATGTCACCACCTTTGACGCTAACTAAGATTTTAAAGATTTCTTCGTTTGGAAAAATGCCTTTTAAGTCTTCATTTTCATTTAAAATAGAAACGATAGCATTATTACTTGCAAAAAAATTATTGGAAAAATCCACATTCACTTTAAAACTATAAGGTAAATCATTAAGTGTAGCTATAAAACTTCCTTTGGAATTTAAAAGTCCTTTAGTGTAATTAGTATCTTCAACATTATAATATGCTGTATCTTGACTCATTTGTGCAAAGATTTTTTCATTGATTGAGTTAATATAAGAAGCTGAGGTAAAAAACCCTATAACTAGTAAAATTACTACTACAACCCCTGCGATGATTTTTTTCATTCATTTTCCTTAAGTGAAATTTTAAAAATTATATATTTTTATTACTAACTAATGCTTATAAAATTCTCACATTTATACATTACTTAACTTTTTTACTTATAATTGCACTATTTAAAATCAAAGGTAAAAAAATGAAACTTTTTGGAACAGATGGAGTACGCGGTAAAGCGGGGGAGTTTTTGGATTCATTTTTAGCAATGCGTTTGGCTATGGCTGCTGGAATTTATTTTAAAGACAAAGCCCTTACAAACAATATCTTAGTAGGAAAAGATACAAGAAGAAGTGGTTATATGATAGAAAATGCTATCGTTTCAGGACTTACTTCTATAGGTTATAATGTTATAGAAATAGGCCCTATGCCAACACCTGCTATTGCGTTTTTAACTGAAGATATGCGTTGTGATGCAGGGATTATGATATCAGCTTCACACAATCCTTACTATGATAATGGCATTAAATTTTTTGATGCACACGGAAATAAACTTGATGAGCAAGCAGAAGCGAAAATAGAAGAAATTTATTTTAATGATAAACTCATAGAAGAGGCAAGAACAACAAAATCACAAATTGGTCAAGCAAAAAGAATTGATGATGTGATAGGAAGATATATTGTTTCTATAAAAAATTCTTTTCCTAAAGAGCTGACTTTAAAGTCTTTACGCGTTGTGTTAGATGTGGCTCATGGAGCTTCTTATAAGGTAGCACCTACGGTTTTTAAAGAACTTGGTGCAGATGTGATTGTGATCAATGATAAGCCAAATGGTTTAAATATCAATGAAAATTGCGGGGCTTTACATCCTTTAAATTTAGCTTTAGAGGTAAAAAAATTTAGAGCAGATGTGGGTTTTGCTTTTGATGGGGATGCGGATCGTTTGGTTGTTGTGGATGAAAAAGGCGAAGTAGCTCATGGAGATAGTCTTTTGGGTGTTTTAGCTTTATTTTTGAAAAAACAAGGCAAGTTAAAATCAAGTGTAGTTAGCACTATAATGAGCAATGGTGCTTTAAAAGAGTTTTTAACTAAACATAAAATCACACATGAAACTTGCAATGTAGGCGATAAATATGTACTTGAAAAACTCAAAGAATGCGGTGGAAATTTTGGCGGTGAGCAGAGTGGGCATATTATTTTTAGTGACTATGCAAAAACCGGAGATGGTTTGGTAGCTGCTTTACAATTTAGTGCTTTAATGCTAAGTGAAGTAAAAAGTGCAAGTGAAATTTTAAATCAAGTTAAACCTTACCCACAGCTTTTGCATAATCTTAAAATTTCAGAGAAAAAAGACTTAAGCAAGCTTGCAGGCTTAGAAGAATTGAAAAAAGATTTAGAAAAAAAAGGAATTGCTAGTTTGTTTAGGTATTCAGGTACAGAAAATTTAATACGCTTATTACTTGAAGCAAAAGATATTAAGCTTTTAGAAAAAGAAATGAAAGCTGTTGAAAGCTTTTTTATGAAAGCATTGAATGCTTAAAATTTTATCTTTAAAATTTTGGCTTGTTTTTGCTTTAGTTTTTATACTAGATCAAGTAAGTAAGTATTTGTTTTTGCAAGGGCTTGAATATAAGGGTGAAATTTTTGATTTAGTTTTAACCTATAATACCGGTGTAGCCTTTTCAATGTTTGCATTTTTAGGAGAGTATTTAAAATACATACAACTTGTTTTTATTTTGGCTTTGTTTGTGTATTTGCTTTATCAAAAAGAATTTTTTAAAACACATTTGATCGCTTTTGCTATTATGCTATCTGCTGGGTGTTCAAATTTACTTGATCGCTTTGTGCATATAGGTGTGGTGGATTTTGTATTTTGGCATAAGTGGTTTGAATTTGCTGTGTTTAATTTAGCTGATGTGATGATAAACATTAGTGTAGCTTTGATTTTAATAAAAGAAATTTTTAATAAAAAAGGAGAAAAATGTTAGATTTTTTAACTGACTGGTATTTGTGGATTAAAATGGTGCATTATTTAGCTTTTGTTTCTTGGATGGCTGGATTGTTTTATTTACCAAGACTTTTTGTCTATCATACAGAGCATAAAGATAATAAAGGCTTTGTAGAAGTGGTAAAAATTCAAGAAAGAAAATTGTATTTTTATATCCAAACTCCTGCGATGATAGTAACTTTAATAAGTGGAAGCTTGATGTTGCATGTAAATAAAGTTTTGATGGTTGGATCAGGATTTATGCATGCTAAATTAACCTGTGCTTTGCTTTTGATTATTTATCATTTGCAAAATTATTATTATTTAAAACAACTTCAAAATGATACTTGCAAAAAGAGTGGGAAATTTTTTAGAGCTTATAATGAAATTCCAACGATATTATTTATAATTATCGCTATTATGATGGTGGTAAGACCATTTTAGTAAAAAGCCTTTAAAGGCTTTTTATCCTTTAAACTCCATACTTTTAAAATCAAGTGGATCAACATTTTCTTGCATGATATTAATGTGTTCTTTATCTTGTAAGCGTTTATTATCTCTAAATACAGCACGCACTAAATCCATACCGGTGTAAAAATCTTTCATTAATACCATAAACAAATAACGCCCAAATTCACTTGTGTATAAAGTATTATTTTCTTTTTTTATAGCCTTGCTTAGCTTAAGACCTAAAAGCTCTATGAAAAGATCTTTTTCTAAATTGCAATCTAAAGTTTTGTTAAATTTATCGATCTCGATTTTACCGGCAAACATTTCAGTTAAAAAGACATATTTGATGATTTCTTTTTTACCAAAATTAGCTTTAGCAATATTTGCATTTTGCTTTTCTTTGATGAGTTTAGAATAATCATTTAAATTAAAAGCATTGATTAAAAGCTCTCCATCTAAAAAGCTAAAAGCCCCACTTCCTACACCCAAATACTCATGATGGCTACTTACATACTCATCATTAAAGCTACTTTTTTCTAAAGAAAATGACCATGCATTATTTCTTTCATAATCTTTGAAAAAATCTATAATGATTTTATAAAACTCAAATTCATTATCTTTAAAACTTACTCCTAGAGTTTTTGCGATATTATCTTTTGTGAGGTTTGATTTCATTAAAGGATAAGTTGTGATTTGTTGAGGTTTTAAATTTTTGGCTATTTCTAAATCATTGAGTAATTGCTCTTTAGTTTGAGAAGGAAAGTTAAAAATCAAATCAAGACTCATAATAGGAAGCACGCCTATAGCTTTAGAAAGCTTTTCTTGAAGCTCTTTACTTGAACCAAATTTATGATATCTTGCTACTTTTTTTAAAGTATCATCATCAAAACTTTGTATACCACAACTTAAACGATCTATAAGCCCTTTAAACATTTCTAGCTTTTTAGGTTCGATATGATTAGGATCGCTCTCACAAGAAATTTCTTTAATATTAAATAATTTTTTGCAAAGTTCTAAAGTTTTAGCAAGTTCTTCTTCGTTGATCAAAGTAGTGCCGCCACCCACATACATAGAAGTAAAATCAAATCCTTTGTCTTTGATTTGTTTGATTTCTTCTCTTAAGCTTTCAAAATATCTTTTTGCTAAATCTTCACTATAATAATACTTATGAAAACTACAATATGGACAAAAAGTATGGCAAAATGGTATATGAGCATAGAGCATATAAGATTTTTTTGGATTAACTTTTTTTTCTTGTCCTTCTTTTAAAAGTTTCACATCAAAACCATTCTCTAAAGATTTTTGCATGGCTTTATGTGAGTAAGAAAGAGCTAAGTTTTGTAAAAAATTCATATTTTTCCTAAAAATTTCATTTTGTAGTTATTTAAAAAGACTATAATTGTATCATATTTTTACAAAGGCTTTATAATGAAAAATATTTTTATAGCATTTTTTATATTTTTATTAGGGCTTATAAGCGTGTCAAATTCTGCACCTTTAGATGAAATTTTTCAAGATGTTAATGTTTCAGGTAATATGCGTTATCGTTTTGAGCATAATAGCCCAAAAGATAGAGGAAATAATAATTTTAATCAAAGAATTCAAATTCAAATGCATTAACAACTAAGCCTTAAGGCTCAGTTGTTATAAAAGTTTTCTTTTAAGTTTTCTTCCATAGCTTTGATATTTTCTTTTGATTCTTCTTTAGCGTTAAATCCACCACCAAAGGCTTTCATAACATCTACAATGGAATTTGCAAGCTCGTAAGATGAGTTAGTGTAAGAAAGTTTAGCATTTAGGTAATTTCTTTGATCTTGTAAAAAATCAGCTAAATTAATCACGCCATTTTCATATCTTAAGGTAGAAATTTCATAAATTTTACTTTGAGCTAGAAATAAATTTTTATAATTTTGCTCATTTTCATAATAGCCTTGGTGGTTAAATAAAGCAAGTCTTATTTCTCCAAAGGCTGTTTTTAAGGTGTTTTCATATTGTAAAAACGCTTCATCTTTGGTAAGTTTTGCGATATTAACATTATTCATAATCTCACCCCAATGAAAAATCGGCATTGCAAAATTTCCAGCCACATTCCAAGTATTGCTTCCATGTTTGACTAAAAGATCTAAATCATTACTTTGAAAGCCCAAAAGTCCTGTTAAAGAAAGGTTTGGTAAAAATGCAGTTCTGGCTACTCCAACAAGATAGTTTTTTTCTTCTAAAATTTTTAAACTAGCTTGCACATCAGGTCTTTGAAGCAAAATTTCACTACCAATGCCCTCAGGTATGCTAAGCTCGTATTGTCCTATTTTTTTATACTCTATGCTATTATAAAGTATATCATCAATATCATTTGAAGTTAAGATTTTTAAAGCTTTGATATTAGCTTCTTTTTGAATTTTAGCATTTGTGAGTAAAACTCTTGAATTTTCAAGTTCAGCTTTAAATTTGTTAAGCTCATACTCACTAATTACTCCAAGTTTAAAATGCTCTAATTTTAACTCATAAGTTTTTTGGTAACTTTGGGTTGTTTCTTCTAAAATTTTTACTTGCTCACTTAAGCTTGCTAGATTAAAATAAGTTTTTACTACATTAGAAATTAAGCTTAATCTTGCACTTTCATAGTCAAACTCACTAGCTTGTAATTTTGCTTTTGAAGCATTATAAGTATCTCTGTATTTACCCCATAAATCTACTTCATAACTTAAATTTAAACCCATATTAAAATCATTGCCATAGACAAATTCATTACTTTTGTTGCTTGGAGCATTGATGCTAGTTTTTGCTCTTGCTCCGCTAGCACTTCCATCTAGTTTAGGAAGCAGATCGCTTCTTGCTATACCTAAAGCCTCATAAGCTTTTTGTAAATTCATATATGCAATTTGCAAGTCGTTATTGTTTTTTAAAGCTTGATCGACTAAGGTGTTTAAATAATTATCATCAAAAGCTTTCCACCATTGTTTGTTAATGCTAATGTTTTGATCTAAGCTTTTAGTGTAATTTACATCTTTAATTTCTAAATTTGGTTTTAAACTGCAAGCTGTTATTAAAAAACAACTTGCAAAAATTATTAACTTACGCATTGATTTTACCTCTTTTTTTATCAAGCCATTTATTAAAACTTTCTAGTAAATAGAAAAATAAAGGTACAAAGAAAATGGCTATAGTAGAAGCTGCTATCATACCACCTATAATACCTGTACCTATCGCATGGCGGCTTGCACTTCCTGCTCCATATGCAAAGAAAAGCGGTAAAATACCACAAATAAATGCCAATGAAGTCATTACAATAGGTCTAAATCTCAATTTTGCTGCACTAATAGAAGCTTCAAAAATACTCTTTCCTTTTTTAAGATGCTCTTCCATAGCAAATTCAACAATCAAAATGGCATTTTTAGCAGAAAGGCCTATTAAAAGTAAAAGTCCTGTTTGAAAATATATATCATTTTCTAATCCTCTAAGCCATACAAAAAGCAAAGAACCAAATACTGCAAAAGGCACAGCCGTAATTACTGCTAAAGGCATGAGCCATCTTTCATATTGTGCTGCTAGAATTAAAAATACAAATAATAGTCCTAGCATAAATGCTATTTGTCCAGCACCGCTACTTGTAACTTCTTGATAAGCTGAACCTGACCAAGCAATAGAATAATCCTCTCCTAAAGTTTCTTTTGCCACTTGAGCAATAGCATCAATGGCTTGTCCTGAAGTATAGCCAGGAGCAGGATCACCTTGCACTAAAGCCGATGGAAACATATTAAAGCGTTTTACATCATCAGGACCAACACTTCTTTGTAATGTTAAAACGCTATCTAGAGCTATCATAGAACCATCTTTTGATCTAACAAAGATGTTTTTTAAGGCATTTTGAGTATTTCTAAAATCTCCAATTGCGCTTATATTTACACGATAATTTTTTCCAAGCATAGAAAAATCATTTACATAATAAGTTCCTATGGTGGCATTTAGAGTGCTAAATACATCAGCTAAATTTAAACCATAAAGTTTTACTTTATCGCGATCAATTTCTAGTTTTAATTGCGGAAAATTAGTATCAAGCGTTGTTCTTACATTGTGAAGTTCGGGACGCTTGTTTGCTGCTTCAACTAATTTATTTACATCAACTTGAATTTGATCATAACTTTTTCCGCTACGATTTTGTGCATACATCTCAAAACCACCAGTTAAGCTTAAACCTTGGATTGGTGGTGGATTAACAAAGAAAGTTTGAAAATTTGGATTTAAGAAGTATTGTTTGTTATAAGATCCAACTAAATCAAAACTACTAATATCTCTATCATCCCAATTTTTCAAATTAACAAACATTGCGCCAGAATTTTCTTTTAAAGAACCTGTAAAAAGATCATAGCCTATAAGTCCTACCACATTAGTTACATTCTCATTTTTGCGGATTTCTTCTGCCATAGCATCCATTGATTGAGTAGTTCTATTAAGCGAAGATGCTGCGGGTAGATTGACAATAGTTAAAAAGTTTCCTTGATCTTCATTTGGAACAAGTGAATTTGGAACAAGTTTGAAAAGTCCATATAAACCACCCAAAAAGATTACAAAAATTAACATAAAACGCACTGTTCTTTTAAGTATATAAGCCACACCAGCGCCAAAAACTTCGGTAGACCAATCAAAAATATCATTAAATTTTTTCACAAAATAAAAAGGTTCACCTTCATTTCTTCTTAAAAAAATTGCACATAAAGAAGGAGTTAGTGTTAAAGCTACAAAGCCTGATATAGTAACAGATATTGCTAAGGTTATGGCAAATTGTTTTTGAATTTCTCCCACAAAACCTGATATAAATGAAACGGGTATGAAAACCGCACAAAGTACAAGAACTATAGAAACAACAGGTGCAGCAACTTCATCCATAGCTTTAATAGCTGCTTCTTTTATGCTTATATTTGGATCTTCATGCATAATTCTATCGATATTTTCAACTACTATAATTGCATCATCAACAACAATACCAATAGCCAATACTAAGGCAAAAAGTGTAAGTAGATTGATACTAAAACCTAAGACATATAATCCTGCAAAAGTTCCCAAAATAGAAACAGGAACAGCAATCATTGGTATAATAGTTGAGCGGAAATTTTTTAAGAACAAATACATTACAATTACAACTAAAATTAATGCTTCAAAGAAAGTTTTTACCACTTCTTTAATGGAAGCTTTAATAAATATAGTTGTATCATAAGGCACTTTATAAGTTAATCCTTCAGGGAAATTTTTAGAAAGTTCTTCAAATTTTTTCTGCACTAATTCTGCTGTATTTACAGCATTTGCTCCGGTTTGTAAGAAAATCAAAATAGGAGTAGCGTCATTTCCATTTAATCTACCTTTAAAAGTATATTCTCTTGATCCTAAAGAAACTTCGGCTACATCTTTAAGTCTTAAAAAAGAGCCATCACTATTTGCTCTTATGATAATATCTTCAAATTCTTTAGTATTTTTTAATCTTCCTTGCATAGTTACTGAATACACATAAGGAGATCTTTCCACCACAGGTTCTTGACCTATCTTACCAGTAGCATATTGAGCATTTTGCTCGCTAATTGCAGCAATAACATCAGTTGCAGTAACTTGATATTTGTTTAATAAATCAGGATTAAGCCAAATTCTCATAGAATAATTTCTTGCACCAATAGCTACGGCATTACCCACACCAGGAACCCTAGCAAGATCATCTAAAATATTTAATGCAGCATAATTATACACTTCGAGTGAATCCATAGAGCCATCAGGAGAATATAAAGTAGCAACTTCTAATATACTTGAACCGGTTTTTCTTACACTAACACCAGTTTTTTTAACATCTTCAGGTAGTTTTGCCATAGCAGCTGAAATTCTATTATTAACATCAACTGTTGCTTGGTCAGGATCTGTACCTATATTAAAATATACACTTAAGCTCATATCTCCTGAAGAGCTTGAAGTTGAATCCATATAAATCATATTTTCAACCCCATTGATTGCATCTTCAAGAGGAATAGCCACCGTTTGAGCCACCGTTTGAGCATCAGCTCCTGAGTAAGTTGCACTTACCTTAACAACGGGTGGAGTTAAGGAAGGATATTGCTCCACGGGTAAAGAATAAAGTCCTATAATACCTGCTAAAGAAATGATAATAGCTACAACAGAAGCAAATACAGGTCTTTCTATAAAGAATTTAGAAAACATTATTTATTCTCCATTACGCTAACACTTGCACCAGGACGGATTTTTTTGAAGTTATTTAAAATCACTTTATCCCCATTTTTTAAGCCCTTATCAATAATTGCTTTATCAGAAGTTTGATAAATAACATTAACAATAGTTTTAACTACTTTTCCATCTACAAGGGTATAAACATAAGTAGCACTATCATCTTGCAAAAGCGCAACTTGAGGAATTTCAAAACCATCTTTTTGAACAAAACCACCAACATGAACATTTGCGAAAGAGCCAGGCATTAAGTTTGAATTGTTGTTATCAAAAATAGCTTTTGCTTTTACTCCACCACTATGAGTATCTATAACGCTATCTACGAAATATAATTTTCCATTGAAAAGTTCTCCACCAACATTAGCTTGCACTTGGATATTTTCTAATTTCCAATTGCCGCTTTGAATATTTTTATTCATATTGATTTTATCTACATCAGAAATATAAAAATCTGCAAAAATTGGGTTAATGTTTGTAATGCGTACAAGTTCAGTAGATGAAGCATTTACATAATCACCCACATCCATTAACGCATCACCTAAAATTCCATCAAAAGGAGCACTTACTATGGTGTATTTTAAGTCTAATCTTGCATTAGCAAGTTTTGCTCTAGCGCTTTCTAGATTAGCTTTTGTGGAGTTAAATTTAGCCAAACTTGCATCAAATTCTTTTTGTGAAATAGCATTTTTTTCTATTAAAATACTATCTCTTTTAAAATTTTTTTCAGCATCATCAAAATTAGCTCTTGCTACCAAAGCTTCTCCATAAGCCATATTTACACTTGCTTGGTATTTGTCAGGTTCTATAAGAAAAAGCTTATCGCCTTTTTTTACAGCTTGACCACTTTTGAAGTATTTTGCTTTGATTTCACCGCTTACTTTAGGTTTGACTACTACATCTAATTCAGTACTTAATCTCGCAGGATAAGTAAATTCTAAAGGTAAATTAGCGCTTTGCATAGTCATAATACTAACAGGTTGAGGAGGGAGTTGTTTAACTTGTGCATTTTTATCATCTGAACATGCTATAAAGATAAGAGAAGCACAAGCTAGAGTTAAAAGTTTTGTTTTCATTTGTTTCCTTAAGTTATTTATTTAGCTAAATAAAAAGTAATTTATATTACAAAATTAATAAATACTATTTTATCAATCTTTAGTTAATTAAAATTAACAAGACCTTGAGTAAAAAGCTTTACGATTTTTTTTGCATGGCTTTGTTGTTCTTTTTTATTCATTGAAACTTTATTTTCAAAAGTGCTTTGTATAAAAAATGTCCCTCTAAGCATAGCGCAAAAAGTATAACTTAAAAATTCAGCATTTTGAGCTAAAATTTCATTTTCTTCTTCAAATCTTTTTCGAAGAACATATTCTACTTCTTTTCTATTGCTTCCTTTAAACCATTTTCCAAAATCAAATTTTTCATTATAAATTTCAGAATACAAAAGTCTTACTATAGCTATAGTTTTGGTGTCGTTAAAAATCCCTAAATAAGCTTTTGCAAATTGATATAAGAATTCTTCTAAATTAGCATCAGGTGAAAGTCGCATATTCTTTTTCAAAATAGCTAAAAAATGATTTTCTGCAAAATCATTTAAAACCGCTTCAAATAAACCTTCTTTACTTTTAAAATGCTCATATACGCAAGAAAAAGATCCACCAGCTTGTTTGATAATATCTTTAAGATTAGTTGCTTCGTAGCCATTTTTTAAAAATGACTCCGCAGCGATTTGTTTGATTTTTTCAAGCCTTGCTTGAGATTTTGAAGAAATTCTTTTTTTCATTTTAGTATTTTTTATGCTCTATAATTGAGTTTTTAGGATACACAAAATTACTCTCGCGTAATATGACAATATTTTTATCATCAAGTGCATAGGCTTTGATGGTTAATGGTATTACAGTGTCTTTTCTATCATTATCGGCTAGTTTTTTAGTAGCTTTTAAAACAACTATATGTTTATCTTTTTCGCCAGCTTTTAGTTTAAAAGATTTTTTAGGTCTAATGATTTCTAAGCCATCTTCAATGCCTTGTAATTTCACATCAAAATAATACTCATGAGTTTTATTATCGGTGTTTTGAAATAAAAATACATAAGCATTACTAATAATTAATTCTCCATCATGGGTTTTTCTGATTTGATAAAGCTCACTAGAACGGTTGATATTTAAAAGCATATTTTCTTTTTTACTTCCCATTAAAACTAAAGCCACAAAAACACCACACAAAACAACCAAATATCCAATAGTTCTAAATCTAAAATATTTTACTTTTTCCCTTGTTTCAATAGCTTTTGCACTAGTCCAATTAATTAAGCTAGGACGATTAAATTTGGCTTGAACTTTTGAACAAGCATCGGCACATTCAAGACAATTAATACACTCAAGTTGCATTCCTTGGCGTATATCTATATGTGTAGGACAAATTTTTACACAGGCTTCACATCCTATACATTCACCTTGTGGTGGCTTTTGATAAAGTTTGGTATGTCCATCATAAATCATACCTCCTCTTTTATCATCATATATTACTTGAACGGTGTTATTATCAAACATTACAGATTGAATTCTTGCATAAGGACATACATAAACACAAAATTTTTCACCCAAATATACTATATCAAAAGTAAAAGCCAAAGAAGCGCAAAATAAAATCCCTAAAAGTAATAAATGATCAGCAGGATTTTGAATGTATGTAAAAAAATCTTCAGGTGGTACAAAATACCATAAAAATGCACTCATCATTAACAATGAAAAAAGATAAAAAATCACAATACTTAAAGCTTTTTTGACGAAAAATCCACTGACTTGCTTTTGTTTATTTGCTGTGCTTTTATGAATTTTAAAGATTTTTGTTTGCAAAAGATCTCTATAAATAACTCTAGCAATAGTTTGAGGACAGCTCCAAGCACACCAAATTCTTCCTGCTAAAGTAGTAACAAAAAGTATAGTTAAAAACATACCCATGATAACAAAAGGCATTAAATACAGCTCTTGAGTATCAAAAGCGATAAAAAATAAATTAAGTTTTTTATGATCAAAGCTTAATAAAAAGAAATGATTTCCATTTATTTTTATAAAAGGTAGTGCTATAAAAATGATCATAGAAATGATATAAGCTATATATCTTTTTTTAGTATAGTTTGTGATGTGAGCATTCATTTTATTTTCCTTAGAAATATTTCTTTATATTGTAGTATTAGAAAAATTAAATCAAACTTTGTCTTAATTAATAATTTATATTTAATTTTTATTTATATAATTATTACAAAAATAAGTTTTATTTTCAAGAAAATTATGATATAATCCTTATTTTAAAATTTATTTAAAGAAAGGTGGTGAGGGTCGTGCCAGGAATCAAGGTACATCCTAATGAGTCTTTTGATGAAGCGTATAGAAAATTCAAAAAGCAAGTAGATAGAAATCTAGTTGTTACTGAAGTTCGCGCTAGAAGATTTTTTGAGCCTATGACTGAAATTCGCAAAAAACAAAAAATTTCAGCACGCAAAAAAATGCTTAAAAGACTTTATATGCTTAGACGCTACGAGTCAAGACTCTAATACCAAAAAAGCCGAGAAATCGGCTTTCTTCGTTAAAATATTTATGTTTTTTTGGATTATAATTATTCATTTTTTCGGACTTATTTTACCAGGACCTGATTTTTTCTTAGTAAGTTCATATGCATTAAGAGAAGGGGTTAAAAGTGCTTTAAAGGCAAGCTTGGGAGTAAGTTTAGCTGTTAGTATATGGATTATACTTTCTATACTCGGATTAAATGTCGTTTTTCATAAATTCCCATTTTTACAAATTATACTATCAAGTTTTGGAGCATTTTATCTTTTGTATTTATCTTTTAAGATTTACAAGAATACAAAAAATGACAAAATTAAAGTTCAAAAAACTTATATATCTGCATTTTTAAGTGGAATGATTACAAATTTATCTAATCCTAAAGCAATTTTTTATTTCGCCAGTGTTTTTGCAAGTTTTGATTTTACACAAATGCGATGGATGCTGATAGTCTTGATATTTGTTTTGATTTTAGAAACTATAATTTATTTTTCTTTGATTTCTTTATTATTTTCTAAACCATTTATGGTAAGAATTTATCAAAAGAATTTAAAACTTATTGATTATCTAAGTGCTTTTATATTTTTTGCTTTTGCTGTGTTTATTTTAAGTAGTAATTTAATGACTATGATAAACTAAAACAATTAATTTTTATTAATACTTTTTTTGTTAAAATCTTATTAAGTTAAATTTATAAATTTTTATAGGAAAGATTATGAAACATATTAAAACTATACTCAAACTTAGTATGATGAGTGGTATTGCTGCAATTAGCGCAGGTGCTTTAAGTGCATGTAGTAATAATACAAATGATTCTAGCAATAACGCTTTAAGTCAAGCGGCAAATACTCAAGGGGCCTTTGTTATTATTGAAGAAACCGCTCCAAATCAATACAAAATCAAAGATCAATTTCCAAGTGATGAAACTAGGGTAGTCTTAAAACAACTTGATGGAACTGAAAGGGTTTTAAGCAAAGAAGAAATGGATAAATTAATCCAAGAAGAAGCCGCTAAAATAGACAATGGTACTTCAAATTTAACAAATCCAAACAATGCCCAAATGAGTAGCGGTGGGCTTTCTTTAGGCGAGACATTGCTTGCGAGTGCGGCTGGAGCTATTTTGGGAAGTTGGATAGGTTCAAAGCTTTTTAACAATCAAAATTTTGCAAATCAACAAAGAGGAGCATTTTCAAATCAAAGTGCTTATCAAAGAAGTGTAAATAGCTTTAATAAAGCAAGTACAAGTGCTACTTCAGGATCAAATGCAAAAAAATCAGGCTTTTTTGGTGGTGGCTCTAAAGCTACTTCAAGCTCTACAAATTCTTTTGGCTCTTAAAAGGTGAAAAAATGAATTTTTTAAAAGTAAATCCTTTAGAAAAATCTTATTTAGAGCAAATAGGTTTTTCATGGCATACGGATAATGATGGAAGTGATTATTTAGATTCTAATTTAGTTTGTGTAAGGGAAGATGAAGCAAATGCATACTACGAAGCAGTTAATGAGCTTTATGATATGTTTGTAGCTGCTGCGCAAGAAGTGATTGATAATGATCGTTTTGACGAGCTTGGAATTCCTTTTAATTTGGTTGATGCGATTAAGATGAGTTGGGAAAATGATGTGCATTGGCATTTATATGGTAGGTTTGACTTAGCAGGTGGGCTTGATGGTAAGCCTATAAAACTAATAGAATTTAATGCTGATACTCCAACATCTTTATTTGAAAGTGCTATTTTGCAATGGGCTATTTTAAAGCAAAACAACTTAGATGAAAGCTCGCAATTTAATAATATATATGAAGCTTTAAGAGATAATTTTAAAAGACTTATAACCTTAGAAGAAGATGTAAGTGAATTTGAAAAATATTATGAAGGTTGGAAAATATTGTTTTCTTCAATTGCAGGTAGTGATGAGGATATGATTACAACAAAACTTTTAGCACACATTGCTAGTGAAGCTGGTTTTGAGAGTGAATTTTCTTATATTGATGAGGTAGAATTTTCACCCGAAGGAATTTTTAAAAATGATGTAAATTTTGAGTATTTTTTCAAACTCATTCCTTGGGAAAGTATAGCTATAGAAGAGGGTGAACTTACTATGCTCTTAACTCAAATTATGCAAAATCAAAAAGCAATTATTTTAAATCCTGCTTATACTTTACTTTTTCAAAGCAAGGGTATAATGAAAATTTTATGGGAGCTTTATCCAAATCATCCTTTATTGCTTGAAACAAGCGATGAGCCTTTAGTGGGTAAAAAATGTGTTAAAAAGCCTGTTTTTGGTAGAGAAGGAGCAAATGTTTCTATTATAGAAGCTAATGGAGATATAAGTTTTGAAACAAGTGGAGATTATCAAAACAATCGTTTTGTGTATCAAGAATTTGCTGAGTTTAATCAAAATGAAAATGATTATTATCAAGCAGGAGTTTTCTTTGCTTATGAGGGTTGTGGTTTAGGTTTTAGAAAAGGTGGTTTGGTGCTTGATAATTATTCTAAATTTGTAGGGCACATTGTTAAAGGATAAAAAATGAAAATAGTATGTTTAGACGCTGCTACTTTAGGTGGAGCTGATTTAACAGCTTTTGAAAGTATTGGGGAATTTGTAAGTTATGAACTTACATCTAAAGATGAGGTTATCTCAAGAATATCTGATGCACAAGTTGTGATGATAAATAAAGTCATCATTGATCAAGAAGTTATAGATAACACCAATTTAAAGCTCATTTTGCAGCTTGGCACAGGGGTAAATAATATAGATGTAGCTTATGCAAATTCTAAAGGTATAATAGTAAAAAATGCAGCTGGGTATTCTACCAAAAGTGTTTTAAGTCATACATTTGCTTTGCTTTTTGCTTTTTTAAATCAAATCCCATATTATGATGGATGGACCAAACAAGGGCTTTGGGTAAAAAGCCCAATATTCACTGATTTTAGTAGAACTTTACATACTCTAACAGGAAAAAAACATGGTATTATAGGGCTTGGAGTTATAGGTAAAGAGGTAGCTAAGGCTTCGCAAATATTTGGAACAAATGTTTGTTATTATTCTACCTCAGGGGTTAATAATGATGATACATATGAGAAAGTAAGCCTTGAAGAGCTTTTAAAAACTTCTGATGTGATAAGTATCCATGCACCTTTAAATGAAAAAACAAAAAATTTATTAAGCAAGAAAGAATTAATGCTTTTAAAAGATGAGGCCATTTTAATTAATGTAGGTCGTGGTGGGATTATTAATGAAGTAGATTTAGCTCAAATTATGGATGAAAAAAATATTAGAGTAGGGCTTGATGTACTTGAAGTAGAACCTATGGTTGAAAATCATCCTTTGCTTAATATAAAAAATAAAGAAAATTTAATTATCACTCCACATGTTGCATGGGCTAGTGAAGAATCCATACAAAATTTAGTCCAAATCGTATTTAATAATCTTAAGGAGTTTATAGAAAATGGCAAATGAACATAGTTTTGATATTAGTGGGGAAATTGACAAACAAGAGCTAAAAAATGCTTTAGAGCAAGCTAAAAAAGAGCTTGATAGCAGATATGATTTAAAAGGCATTAAAAGTGAAATAGAGCTAAATGAAAAAGAAAGTATTTATAAGCTTACTTGTTCAAGTGAAGCAAAAATTGAAGTGCTAAAAGATATTGTTATTTCAAAACTTATTAAAAGAGGGATTAACCCTAATGGTATTAAAGAGTTAAACAGGGAGAGTGGAGCAAATTTTAGATTGAATTTAAAAGTTAATGATGCCATTGATGCTGATAGTGCTAAGAAGATTAATAAAGCTATAAAAGATAGTAAGCTAAAGGTAACTTCAAGTATTAGAGGCAATGAAATTCGCGTAGTTGGTAAGCAAATTGATGATTTACAAAGCGTGATGAAAATAGTAAAAGAGTTAAATTTAGAACTTAATCTTAGTTTTAAAAACCTTAAATGATAAAGTTACTTCAAATAATTTTTTTGTGTTTTGTATGTGTTTTTTTAAGCTCTTGTGCTTTAAAAAGTAAAACACAATCACAAAGTGCTTATATTGTTTTAAAAACCCCTCAATTTAGATTTGCTGATTATGGCTTTTTATATGAGGGAAAAAATTTTACAAGTTTAGAACTTTATAGTGCCTCTAAGGCTTTACTTGAGTTAAAAATCATGGATAAAATTTGCATTAATGGTGTATGTTATGCAAAAACTTTTTTTAATAAAAGATTTTTTAATAATGAATATTATGATGATTTTTTGCAAGATTTAATTTACAAAAAACCTATTTTTTATGGGAAAAATAAGCAAATCACTTCTTGTGGTTTTACTCAAAATATTATAAGCAAAAATTATGATATTTTTTATGAGGTTTGTGATAAAAATATGAGTTTTAGTGACAAAAAATCTAAAATTAAATTTAGCATAAAATCAATATAAAGGAAAATATGAAAGATTTAAAACTTTTTCTTAATGATACTTTTAAAAGCAATATTTATAAAAACTTACAATGCAGTGAAGATGAAATTTTAATTTTAAAGCATTTGTGTAAAAATTATTTACAAGCAAATGTAAGCATTAATGCCTATAATCTTCTTAGTGAAGTTTTTAAAAATGATGAATATGAGTATTTAGATCATTTAAAAGATCTTAAAAATCTTATAGAAAAAGGTTTTATTATTCAAATTTTTTCTGATTTTAAATCGAGTAAAAACTCAAGTTTATTTTTAAATTTGTTACAATGCGAGTTAAGTTTAAGTGAGGTTTTTTTACAAATTTTAGAAAATAAAACTATACAAGATTTTATGCAAGATCAAATTTATGAAGATCATATTGCATATTTAAAAGATGAATTTTTTAAAATCGAGCTATATCAAAGATTGCGTTTTTTTGCTAAAAGCTCTCAAAGTAAGAATATTAAAAAAGATATAGCTATATTTGAAGCATATATTAAAGAGCGTTTAAAAAAGAGTAAAATTTCTAATGTTTTGGCAGATATTTTTAAAGAGTATGCTTTAAACGATAAAGAATGTTTGATATTTATTAGTTTATTAAAAGAAGAGTATTTGCTAAATACTGAAAATTCTTATAGTAGAGATTTTAATTTTTTACTTCATTTAATTAGCGAAGATGATGTTCAAAAACAAGAAAACAAAGTCTTACTAGAAGAAGATTCTAAGCTACTTAGTTCAAATCTTTTAGAATATGATGAATTTGTTAATTCTTTGGGTGATATAACTAAGATTTTTTATTTAAGTGATGATATTTTACAAAGAATTATTAATTTTAAAGAACCAAAGAAGAATAAAAAAATTAAACTTCAAAATTTAGTTAAAGAACAAGATATTTTTGAGCTAATTGAGCCAAATATTAATATAGATGATGTTATTATGCCCCAAAGCACTAAAGATCTATTGGAAAGTATATTAAAACAACAAGATAAAAAGGTTTTAGAAAGATTAAATAAATGGGGTATAAAAACAAATAAAAACATAGAAGCTAAGATAATTTTCTATGGTCCTGCTGGCACGGGTAAGACTATGAGTGCGCTAAGTATGGCAAAAGCTATGAAAAAATCTATTTTGAGTTTTGATTGTTCTAAAATTTTAAGCAAATATGTGGGCGAGAGTGAGCAAAATGTAAGAAAAATTTTTGATACTTATAAAGAGCTTTGTCAAACAAGCAAACAAAGTCCTATTTTGCTTTTAAATGAAGCTGATCAATTTTTAAGTACTAGGGTAGAAAGTAGTGGCGGTGCTGATAAAATGCACAATCAAATGCAAAATATTTTTCTAGAACAAATTGAGCGTTTTAGTGGAGTTATTATAGCTACGACTAATTTTTTAGAAAGTTTAGATGTGGCTTTTTCAAGAAGATTTGAATATAAAATAGAATTTAAAAAGCCAAATTACGAACAACGCTTGATGATATGGCAAAAAGCTTTACCTAAAAATGCTAAATTTGATGATAATTTTGATTTAAAAAACCTTGCTTTGTATGAGCTAAGTGGAGCTCAAATTGCTATGGTAGTTAAAAATACAGCTTTGAAAGCAGCTATTTCTAAGGACGGTGTTTTTAAAATGAGTGATTTTTTACATACAATAGAAAAAGAAATAGAATCTTCATTTGATAAAAATAAAATAGTTGGTTTTAAAAATTAAATTCACATAAATTTCACAAGCAGTTAATATCATTTTTTACTTTTATTTAAAGGAGAAAAAATGAAAATAAAATTAATGTTAGCTAGTTTAGTTTGTGCAAGTTCTATGTTTGCAGATATGGTTGTAAGTCCAAATGCTCTACCTCAAAAAGCTCAAGAGTTTTTAAACACTCATTTTAAAGGTGTAAATGTAGGTTATGTAAAACAAGATGTAGATTCTTATGAAGTAAATTTAGTTGATGGGACTGAAATTGACTTTATCATCAATGGAGACTGGAAAGAAGTTGATGGTAAATACAAAGGCATTCCAACAGGATTTATCCCAAAAGAAATTATTGCAAAAGTACAAGCAGTACAACCAAATGCAGCTATTGTAGAAGTAGATAAAAAAATAAATGGCTATAAATTTAGAACAAACAATATGATGGAAATTTATACAGATTTTAAAGGTAATATTTTAGGCCAAAAATTCGACGATTAAT